>JAKUUF010000040.1 GCA_022448705.1 SAR324 cluster bacterium
CTACACAAACAATAGATGCACTGATGCGCCTTGATATTTCTGCAGGAGTTGACATCGCCATCAAGCAGGAAGGGTAAGTGCAGTTAAATAAAAGGGCATTCATGGCAAAATTAAAAACCGTAAATCAGAAAAACAAAGCATCTGGGAATGTTGAAATTGATGATTCAATAACAGATACACCATATCACAAACATGTTGTATCAGAAGTTGTTCGACAATTTTTAGCTTCTAAACAGCAGGGGACACATTCCACTAAAAACAGGTCAGAAGTTGCATACAGTACCCGTAAACTTTATAGACAAAAAGGCACCGGCAGTGCCAGGGCAGGCAGTGCAAAATCGCCTATACGACGTCATGGCGGAACAATTTTTGGTCCGCAATTTCGCAGCCACTCCATCAGACTGAACAAAAAAACCAGGCTTCTTGCCTCAAAATCAGCATTTGCCGAAAAAATCAGGCAGGATGGCGTAATGGTGCTTGATAACCTGGAATTAAATGATAACAAAACAAAAAATCTGAAATCACTGCTCTCCACATTTGACCTGCCGTCTAAAGTTTTAATCGTAACAGATCAAATTTCTGACAATCTTCGGCTAGCTTCCAGAAATCTGCATGACGTACATGTTCTGAGTCACCGCAGTTTAAATGTTTATGAAATCATGAGAAACAACAAAGTGATTTTCACTAAAAAAGCGCTTGAGTCATTCGTGGAAAGATTCAGCAAATGATTATTTTTGATGTGCTCAAAGCACCCAAAATGACTGAAAAAACACTTTCCTTGAAAGAGGAAACAAATCAGTATGCATTTGAGGTTGATCCAAGAGCAAACAAAATACAGATCAAAGATTGTGTTGAAAAAACATTTAAGGTTTCTGTTCTCAATGTAAGGACCATGAATGTCCGCGGCAAAAAAAAGCGTATGGGAAGATATCAGGGATATAAGTCGAGTTGGAAAAAAGCACTTGTAACCCTCAAAGAGGGGGATACCATTGAATATTTTGAAGGCGCGTAAACCAGAGAAGTAAAATTATGGGAATTAAATTTCACAAACCTACTTCACCTGGCAGAAGGGGCATGAGTGGATTCGTTTTTGAGGAAATCACAACTAACGTGCCTGAAAAAAGTCAGTTGGCACCTCTTAAGAAAAAAGGAGGGAGGAATAATAACGGCAGAATAACTGTCAGACACCGAGGCGGAGGACATAAACGCCGTTACAGAATAATTGACTTTGTCCGTGACAAACATGATATTCCTGCAAAAGTTGCCACCATGGAATATGATCCTAATCGAAGTGCAAGAATAAGTTTGCTGCATTATGCAGATGGTGAGAAGAGATACATCCTTTCTCCCAGCGGTATCAAAGTAGGTGATGTTATTTTTTCAGGAGAGAAGTCAGACATTAAACCCGGGAATGCTCTGCCTTTAAACAAAATCCCAGTTGGAACTATGCTGCACTGCGTTGAGTTACGTCCGGGCAAAGGTGCACAATTAGGACGCAGCGCCGGAGCAGCAATTCAATTGATGGCAAAAGGTGATGGATATGCTCAGCTCAAACTTCGATCTGGTGAAATCAGAAAAGTAAGAGGTGAATGCATGGCAACAGTTGGCACAGTAGGTAACCCCGAACATATGAATATAAAAATAGGGAAAGCAGGCAGGAATCGTTGGTTGGGACATAGACCTACTGTAAGAGGTGTAGTCATGAATCCGGTAGATCACCCCCATGGTGGCGGAGAGGGTAAAAGCTCCGGAGGCCGACATCCCGTAACGCCCTGGGGCATGCCTACAAAAGGCGCAAAGACCAGAAAACGTAAAGATACTGATAAATACATTTTGAAAAGGAAATAAAAAGTGCCCAGATCCTTAAAGAAAGGTCCTTTTGTTGATGACCATTTGGAAAAAAAAATTACAGTCGCAAAACAGACTAATGACAGACGATTAATTAAAACATGGTCCCGCCGTTCAGTTATTCTTCCGGACTTTGTCGGTGTGAATATCGCAGTACATAACGGAAACAAATTTATCCCGGTGTTTATCACAGAAGAAATGGTCGGGTACAAATTAGGTGAATTTGCACCTACCAGAACATACAGGGGACACGAAAGTAAGAGTGATAGAAGGACAACAAGATAATGAATTCTCAAGCAACAGCAAGAAATGTCAGAGTTACTCCCCGCAAAGCCCGGCTAGTTGCGGATTTGATCAGGGGACAGAATGTTGTGAGAGCAATGGCATTATTAAGTACTTTGCGAAACAGAGCAGCAGAGCCTGTTATGAAGGTTTTACAGTCTGCACTGGCTAATGCGGACCAGCTTCATCCGGATGCTGATGTTGACAATTTCAGGATAACAAAAGCATTTATAAATGAAGCTCGTACGCTCAAACGTTTCCGTGCAAGAGCTATGGGCCGCGCATCAGGAATTAAAAAACGCTCCAGCCATATAACGCTTGAGATAGGGGATTAATTCAGATTAATTGACTTCTTCTATAAGGAGATTTATGAAGCATAAGGTATAAATTGGGTCAGAAAGTTAATCCAATAGGTTTGAGACTGGGTATCTCCAGAACATGGAACTCAAAGTGGTTTGCAGAAAAGGATTATGCAGCCCAATTGAAACAGGATCTTGAAATACAAAAATATGTCAAATCCAGTTTGAAACACGCCGCAATTTCAAAAATAGAGGTAGAGCGCACTTCTAAAAAAACAAAAGTAAATATTTTCTCAGCCAGGCCTGGAATTATAATTGGTCGTAAAGGTGATGAAGTTGAACGGCTGAAAAATGAACTAAATAAGCGTAACAACCACGAGGTTGTCGTAAATATTAAGGAGATCAAGCGACCCGAAATTGATGCTACTTTAATAGCAGAGAATATAGCCAGCCAGCTTGAGCGCAGAATTGCGTACCGTAGAGCGGTTAAGCGATCAATACAGGCTGCCATGCGGATGAATATCGCAGGCTGCAAAGTGATGGTCGGAGGACGCCTGAACGGAGCAGAAATTGCCAGATCGGAATGGATACGCGAAGGGCAGGTTCGTCTGCATACATTAAGGGTTGATATCGACTATGGTGTTGCTGAAGCTAATACCACATTCGGAAAAATTGGCGTCAAGGTTTGGGTCTACCGTGGGGAAGATTTTGGAAGATCCCGCGGAAGACGGGCCTCTAACTAAGAGAAAATTATTATGTTAATGCCGCAAAAGACAAAGTTTCGCAAACAAATGCGTGGCAGGATGCAGGGTGATGCGCAAACCGGGAATGTACTAAGCTTTGGTTCTTTCGGTCTGCAGGCTACAGGTAGAGGATATGTGACAACACGTCAGATTGAGGCAGCTAGACGAGTGATTGCTAGAACATTAAAACGCGGAGGTAAAACATGGATTCGGGTATTCCCAGACAAGCCAATCACAAAGCGTCCTGCTGAGGTCAGGATGGGGAAAGGTAAAGGTGCAGTCGATACTTGGGTTGCATCAATTCATCCTGGACGTATTCTTTATGAAATTGATGGAGTCCCAGAAGCAATTGCTTCGGAGGCTTTAAGATTAGCTGCATATAAATTGTCTGTTAAAACGAAAATAATAACAAGAACTGCAGTACTGTGAAAGCGTCTGAGTTACGAGCACTTCCAGTGAATGAACTGGAAGCGAAAAGGAATGACCTTAAAGAAGAATACCTGCGTTTACGCTGCGGACATGTATCACGTCAACTGGCAGATGTAATTATGATCAAAAAAACCCGCAGAAATATTGCTCGCATCAACACTGTTTTAAACGAGAAACAAAAGCAACTTTCAGAAGCAACAAAAACAGATGAGCAAGCTTAAACTGCAAAGCGGAGTTGTGGTCAGCAACAACATGGACAAATCCATTGTTGTAAAGATTGAGAGAAAAATTAAACACCCGATCTATAAAAAAACAATAAAGCGCTCAAAAAAATACATTGCTCATGATGAGCAGAACGAATGCCAGATAGGAGACTTAGTTCAAATTGCCGAGTGCAGACCATTGAGCAAGAGGAAGCGCTTCAGATTATATAAACGGTTACAATGATCCAATCACAAAGTATCTTAGAAGTTGCAGACAACTCAGGCGCAAAAAGCCTGCTTTGTATAAAAGTACTTGGAGGGTCAAAAAGACGATATGCCAGAGTGGGAGATATTATTGTTGCATCAATAAAGGACTGTCTTCCAAACTCAAAAGTTAAATCCGGTGAAGTAATAAGAGCAGTTGTAGTTCGCACAAAAAAAGAATTCAGACGTCCGGACGGCAGTTATATTAGATTTGACGAGAATTCCGCTGTTGTAATTGACGCAAAGCGTGAGCCTATAGGAACAAGGATATTTGGACCTGTAGCTCGCGAATTACGTGCAGGAAAATTCATGCGCATCCTGTCTCTTGCTCCGGAAGTGTTGTAAAAAAACTTGATTATGAAAGTCAAACAGAGAAAAAAAAGACGCCCCACGATTCGTCGAGACGATACAGTGATAGTAATATCCGGAAAAGATAAGGGACGTACTGGAAGAGTGGTGAGCGTTGACTGGAAACGAGAACGTATGCTGGTTGAGGGAGTTAATATTGTCACACGTCACACAAAACCCAACCCTGCAAATCAGCAGGGCGGCCTGATTCAAACGGAATCTCCTGTCCACTATTCAAATGTTCAGCTCTATAATCCAACTTTAAAGCGAGGCGTGCGTGTGAAAATTCAAACGAGCGATGCAGGTGTAAAGAACAGAGTCTGCGCAAAATCTGGGGAGATATTAGGTTAATGTCTGAGAGTCACTTGCTACAAACATACCAGTCAAAGGTAGTTCCCCTATTGCAGGAGAAGTACAAATATAAAAACAAGCACCAAATACCTAGGATTAAAAAGGTTACTTTAAATATAGGTTTAGGAGAGGCCATCCAGAACCCAAAAGCCATTGAAACTGCCAGTAAGCAGCTCGCAGCAATATCAGGGCAGAAACCCGTCGTTACAAGGGCAAAACATTCAATTGCCGCATTCAAGCTTCGTGAAGGTATGCCCATAGGCTGCATGGTTACACTGCGGAATAAACACATGTGGACCTTCCTCGATAAATTACTTCACATAGCAATGCCAAGAATTCGTGACTTCAGGGGCATTTCACCAAGGGCCTTTGATGGCTTAGGGAACTATAATATTGGCATTAAGGAACAACTGATATTTCCTGAAATTGAATTTGATGATGTGGATCATGTTCGCGGTTTGAATGTTTCAATTGTGACCAGTGCAAATAACGATGAAGAGAGTTTTACGATGATACAAAATCTGGGATTCCCTTTTAGAAAGTAATTCAAATGGCAAAAAAATCAATGATCGCCAAAAGCGAACGTACTCAAAAATTTAAAGTAAGGGAACACACCCGCTGCGCATATTGCGGACGGCCAAGAGCATATTTAAGAAAATTCGGCATGTGCAGGATTTGCTTCAGAAAACATGCAAATGAAGGACTCCTGCCGGGAGTAACCAAGGCAAGTTGGTAATTTATATATAGATAGGAACATATTTTATGTCAATGAGTGACCCAGTGGCGGACCTGTTAACCCGCATCCGCAACGCGAATATGCGTAAGAAAGAAAGTCTGGTGCTGTTGTCTTCTAAAATCAAACTTAACATAGTTAAGGTACTTAAAGAAGAAGGTTTTATTTCAAACTGGGAACTTGATGAAAAAGGGAAATTTCCTCAACTGACAATTTGGTTGAAGTATGTGGACAATTTTCCGGTTATCCGTGAAATTACCAGAGCCAGTAAACCGGGACTCCGTCTCTATAAAAAAGGTAAAGACTGTAAACCAATTTTAAACGGACAAGGCATATCTATCCTGTCCACCTCAAAGGGCATTATGAGTGATAGAAAATGCCGTGAAGAAAATATTGGCGGTGAAGTTCTGTGCACTGTGCTTTAACCGGAGTTAATAAATAAAACTAAATGTCAAAAATAGGTAAAAGACCGATAAAGCTAGTGCAGGATGTAAAAGTTGCCTTTAACAACCGGGTCCTTGAAGTGAAGGGGCCTAAAGGAGAGCTTGAGCTCCAGACACATCCGGACGTAGATTTGGTTATTGATAATGAAACACTTTCAGTGATTCCCTCGAATGAAGGCAGCACAAAAACAGCCCTGATTGGGACAACCTGGAAACTTATTAATAATATGATACACGGAGTTTCTCAGGGATTTCAAAAGCAACTCAACCTGGTGGGCGTTGGTTTCAGAGCAACTCTCAACCAGAAAGAACTGGTTTTGAATTTAGGCTATTCCCATCCCATAAAATACTCACTTCCTGATGGAATTTCTGCTTCCGTAAATGCAAATACAAAAATTACTCTTGAAAGCTCAGACAAACAGCTCTTAGGACAGGTATCTGCAGAGATTCAAAAATTCAGGCCTCCTGAGCCATACAAAGGAAAAGGCGTTTTATTTGAGGGGCAGAAGCTAAAGCGCAAAGCAGGTAAGAGCGGTAAAATATAATTCTTAGGCATCATTACAAAATGGATATTGCGGCAGCACGACTTAATGGAAGACAAGCAAGACACAGGAGAATTAGAAAAAAAATTTCAGGAACAAATTTGCGTCCGAGGCTTGCCGTCTTCAGATCTGCACGTCATATATACGTTCAGGCAATAGATGATGATCAGGGTAACACACTCGCTTGTTCATCAACCTTAGCAATTCAGAAGTCTCTTAAAAAAATTTACAGTGGAAACAAAGACGCAGCAAAAGCAGTTGGTGCTGAAATAGCGAAAAAACTTCTTGAAAAATCAATTTCTTCAGTGGTCTTCGACCGCGGCGGATATGTTTTTCACGGGCGTGTTCAGGCTCTGGCTGAAGGAGCAAGGGAAGCCGGCTTAAAATTTTAAACTCTGGTAGAAAGTGGCAGAAAACAATTCAGAAAAAAATGGATTAATTGAAAAAGTTATTCGAGTCAATCGAGTAGCGAAAGTAGTGAAAGGCGGGCGCCGCTTCAGCTTCAGTGCACTGGTTGTTGTTGGCGACGGCCATGGAAAAGTCGGTCTTGGACTTGGCAAGGCAAACGAGGTTGTAGAAGCAATCCGAAAAGCTGTTGAACAGGCCTCAGTCAACATGAGAAAAATAAACATGCAAGGTACATCAATACCGTATGTCACTACTAGTCGATTTGGCTCTGGAAAGGTTTTAATGAAACCGGCAGAAAAAGGACACGGTATTATTGCCGCGGGAGCAGTTCGTGCTGTAATGGAGGCAGTAGGTATTATGGACATCAGCGTTAAGTGCCTTGGCTCCAGGAACGCAAATAATCTGGTACGCTCCACACTCAACGGATTGTATAATTTAAGAAGCAACGAATGGACTGCCAAAGCCAGAGGAAAAGACATCAATTACATAAATGAGCAGTAAAAAAATGGCTCAAAAAATAAAGGTGACACAGATTCGAAGCAGAATCGGATCACAAAAAAATCAAATAGCCTCTCTGCGTGGGTTGGGGCTTTGGAAAATAAACAGCAATTCTGTACTTGAAAATACTCCGGAAATAAGAGGAATGATCCGGAAAGTCAACCACCTTGTCCGAATTGAGTCAGTAGATTAAAAATTGAAAAGGTTGGAAATGCAACTCCACGAACTGGTGACAAGCAAAACAGCAACAAGAAAACGAGTTGGACGAGGTCCTGGAAGCGGGAAGGGAAAGAACTGCGGAAGGGGTCAGAATGGAGCAAAATCCCGATCTGGCTATAAACAAAAACGGGGTTATGAGGGTGGGCAAAATCCTCTTAACCGAAGATTGCCAAAATTCGGGTTCACCAGTCCTAATAAAGAAATTTTCCAACTGATTAATTTACAAAATTTGGAAGATTCCCCTGCTGTTGAAACAGGAAGCCATCTTGATAAATCAAAACTAAAGGCGTTGGGGTTAATTAAAAAAGAAGACAAACCAGTGAAACTGCTGGGTAAAGGAAAACTGAGCAAAAAAATTAAGATTGAAGTAGATACGGCAAGCGCAAATGCTGCGGAAGCAGTAAAAAAAGCCGGTGGAGAAGTGATCAAAATAGCCTAGTGCATCTTTGATGTTAAACATTATTCAGAATATTTTTCGGATAGAAGAGCTCCGGCAACGCATTTTTTTCACTTTGGCAATGCTTCTGATTTTTCGTCTTGGGGCGCATATACCAACCCCGGGAATAGATGGGGCAGCACTGACGGCTTTTTTTGAGGCGCAACAGGGTTCAATCCTGCGGTTTTTTGATATGTTTACCGGTGGAGCGCTGGCAAGACTGACCGTTTTCGCGCTTGGCGTGATGCCATACATCAGTGCATCAATCATAATTCAATTGATGACGGCAGTTTTCCCTTACCTTGAAAGATTGTCAAAAGAAGGCGATGCAGGACGCAAAAAAATTACTGGCTACACAAGGTACGGGACAATAGCATTGAGTTTAATTCAGGGTTTTGCAATAGCAGTTGGACTGGAGAGCATGGCAGCTCCAAACGGACAGCCAATCGTAATTTCCACATTAAGTCCATGGGCTTTCAGAGCATTAACTGTAATTACATTGACTGCAGGAACAGCTTTTCTGATGTGGGTAGGCGAGCAGATAAGTGAACGTGGAATTGGAAATGGAATTTCACTGCTGATATTTGCAGGAATTGTAGTAGGCATTCCTGGTGCAGTCATTAACTCAATTCGGCTGGTGCAGGATAATGTGTTATCACCTCTTGTACTTACTGTAGTCGGATTACTGATGATAGTAGTTATTTTCCTGGTCATTTTTGCTGAAACTGCATACAGGAAAATTCCGGTACAATACGCAAAAAGGATGCAGGGAAACCGGATGTTCGGGGGGCAGTCATCACACCTCCCTCTGAAAATAAATACTGCAGGAGTTATCCCGCCGATTTTCGCATCTTCGATTCTGGCTTTTCCTGCTACTATAACAGGTTTTATGACTATTCCATGGGTACAGGCTGTGGGCAGTCAGTTGCTTCCGGGAAGAATGCTTTATAATTTTTTATTCGCATTAATGATTTTTTTCTTTGCGTTTTTTTACACAGCAATTACATTCAACCCGGTAAAGATAGCAGAAGAGATGAAAAAACACGGCGGCTATATTCCCGGAATTCGTCCGGGCAAAAAAACTGCCGAATATGTGAACCTGGTTTTATCAAGACTGACATTTGGCGGGGCAACCTATCTGGCCATAGTCTGTCTTGTACCTTACATCCTGTTTGATCTATTTGATATCCCGTTCTTCTTTGGTGGAACAGCACTGTTAATCGTTGTGGGTGTAGGATTGGATCTGGTAAGGCAAATTGAAGCCTTTCTGCTGAATCAGAATTACGATGGTTTCATGAAAAAAACAAAGCGGCGCCAAATGAGATCTGCCGCGTTACGTTTATAATCAATTAAATAATTATGAAAGTACGTTCGTCTGTAAAAAAAATCTGTGATAACTGCAGAATCATAAAAAGAAAAGGGGTTTTACGAGTGATATGTGATAACCCAAAACATAAACAGCGTCAGGGTTAAAAAGGGAAACTAATGGCTAGAATTTCAGGAATTGATCTTCCAAATTCCAAAAGAGTTGAAATTGGACTGACTTATATTTATGGAATAGGCAGAAACATTTCAAACGATATCCTAACCAAGGCAAAGATAGACAAGAATGTACGAGTCAGTGATCTCACTGACGAACAGGTAAACAAGATTCGTACAATAATCGAAAAAGAATATCAGGTTGAAGGTGATCTACGTAGTGAAATCAGTTTGAATATAAAACGCCTGATGGATCTAGGCAACTACCGTGGATTACGACATCGCAGACATATGCCTGTAAGAGGACAAAGGACAAAAACAAACGCCAGAACCAGAAAAGGTCCTCGCAGATTGGCAGTAAGTAAGAAAAGCTAAGAACTATTAAATTCTAAACAGAACCATTGAATGGCCCAGGTAAAAAAAAGAAAAGTAAAAAGAAACGTTGAACAGGGCAGGATTTACATCAAGGCTACTTTCAACAACACAATCATGACAATTACTGATGCTCAAGGCAACGCAATCGGATGGTCCAGCACAGGTGTCCACGGTTTCAAGGGCTCCCGTAAGAGCACTCCATTTGCTGCTCGAGTTGCTGCTGATGATGCATTGAAAAAAGCCGTAGAAAGCGGAATGAAAAGTGTGGATGTCTTTGTTAAAGGACCTGGATCAGGACGAGAGTCAGCACTTCGGGCAATTTCAGCTATTGAAGATATGCGTATCACATCAATCAACGATATTACACCAGTTCCTCATAACGGGTGCAGACCGCCAAAGCAAAGGAGAATCTGATTAAAACTGTGAAAAACCTGGAATTGTCAGGCAGCATATTATTTTCATGCGTTATTTTTTCACTAAATTCAAACCGGACAACTAAACTGGAACAGAGATGACTGAATTAAATGAAACTTTAGAAAATAAAGATTCGGAAAAAGAAGACTTAATTCCGGAAAACAACAATCTCTCCGACACAGATGCAGATGCTGATGAAAATCCGTTTTTTGCAAAAAACTGGATGTCAATTGCAAAACCCAGGAAACTGCAGTTTGAAACTGAAAGACTGAAAGCAGATTATGGCAAATTCACGCTTGATCCACTAGAACCTGGTTACGGAATTACAATAGGGCATTCTTTAAGGCGTGTTCTTCTTTCTTCAATCAGGGGATCAGCTGTTTTCGCGGTTCAAATTGACGGAGTAACTCACGAATTTACCAACATTCCCGGTATTGTAGAAGACATGGTTCAAGTGATTCTCAATATCAAGGAACTTCAGATAGAACAGTATGTTGATGAAATTATTGAACTTGAACTCATAGGAGAAGGTCCATGTGAGATAAAAGCAGGAGAAATTTCGACTTTCGAAAAAGCTAAAATATTAAATCCTGATCTTACTTTGGCTACATTGCAAAAAGGCGCAACTGTCAGCATGACTATGTACTCACGATTCAACAAGGGTTATGTTACTTCAGAAGATAATCAAGAAGTAGAATTACCAGTTGGTACAATTTATCTGGACTCAAATCATTCACCAGTCAGTCGAATTAACTACGAAATTGAAAATTCAAGAGTTGATCAAAAAACAGACTATGATCGCTTAAATTTCGAATTGTGGACGAACGGTTCTGTAAAGCCCGCTGACAGCCTGGCTTATGCTGCAAAAATAATAAAAGAACACATGGAGGTATTTATTAACTTTGACGAAAGCAGTATAAAGGATGAACCAGAAGATGAAGTGGAAGACGAACCGTTGAATGAAAATTTATATCGAAGCGTCAGTGAACTTGAACTTTCAGTGCGTTCTATAAATTGCCTGCAAAACGCAAAGATAGAAACTATAGGTGATCTTGTTCAGAAAACTGAACAGGAAATGCTTAAAACGAAAAATTTTGGCAGAAAATCCCTTAATGAAATAAAGGTAATTCTGACAGAAATGGGATTAGCTCTGGGTACTACACTGGAAAATTTTGATCCGGCAAACAATCCTCACGAAAAATAAGCTGACAAGAAAAAATGCGACATCTAAAAGCTGGAAACCGTTTAGGAGTAACTACGGCACATCGGCTTGCCATGATGCGGAACATGGTAACTTCAATTATTGAGAATGGTCAGATAACCTGTACTCTGGCCAGGGCTAAAGAGGTGCGTAAACCCCTGGAGAAGATGATTGGTTTAGGGAAAAGGGGTACACTTCATTCCCGCCGGCAGGCATTGCGTTTTGTGAAAAGCAAAGAAGCAATGGTTCAGCTGTTTGGTGACTTGGCTGAGCGTTACAAAGACCGTGATGGAGGATATTGCCGGATCATTAAACTGGGGAAAAACAGGTTGGGTGATAATTCCGAAATGGCCATTATTCAGCTTCTTGGAAGTGAAGGAGACAAACTAAGTGAATTGAAAACACAAAAAGGTGCTAAGAAAAAACAGAAGAAAAAAGAAAGCACTGTGCTGAAAGAGGTCAGTGAAGAAATACAGCAAATTCCCGAAACAGAGGAAATTCCAGCAAAGGAATTGAAACAGGAAAATGTTACACAGGAATCCGGAAAAGAGGTACGTGTTAAAGCAGAAA
>JAKUUF010000041.1 GCA_022448705.1 SAR324 cluster bacterium
CAACACCAGTAATTTGTGAAAGCAGTTTGCTTGATGGAAAAAGTTGTTCTGTAACTATATCGCTTTCAAATCCAAAATACTCCTGACGTGTTTTAAGCGCCATCACTATTTCCTCAAGCGAAGCATTACCGGCACGTTCCCCTATTCCATTGATTGTGCATTCAATCTGTCTTGCACCAGCTCTTACTGCAGCAAGTGAGTTTGCAACTCCAAGTCCCAAATCATTATGGCAGTGCACGGAAAAAACCACCTTATCGGCATTGTAAACTTCATTTCGAAGCCTTGTGATTAGTTCAAACATTTCATCCGGAGTTGTGTAACCAACAGTGTCAGGAATGTTTAAAATAGTTGCTCCAGCACGTACCGCCTCTGACAGGACTTCCACCAGAAATTCCGGATTACTGCGTGTTGCGTCTTCAGGACTGAATTCCACATTGTCAGTTGCTTTTTTTGCTCTCTCAACTGCTGCCACCGCCATACTTTTTACTTCTTTGGGTTCCATCTGCAACTTGTGTTTCATGTGCAGGTCACTGGTGGAAATGAAAGTGTGGATGCCCCAGTTTTTGGCATCGCTTAAAGCATCAACTGCAGCGTCAATGTCGTTTTTTGAAGCACGACACAATGAAACAACAGTTGAGTTTTGAATTTGCTGCCCAATATCCCGAACACTATCAAAGTCTCCCGGCGATGAAGCTGCAAATCCGGCTTCAATTGTGTTTACACCAAGACGCTCCAGCTGCTTGGCAAGGGTCAGCTTTTCACTTGCTGACATTGAACATCCGGGGGACTGCTCTCCATCACGTAGAGTAGTATCCAAGAACCTTATCTTTTCCATACCTCTCCTTGCCTTATATTGTCTGTGAGCTGTTGATTAAAATACGTGAACTTACGCAATTCATGTTTATAAAGTCAAACGAATTTACCTGACTAAAGTAATCATGCTATAAAAATTCCAAGTCATTTTTCTAATGGTCTATGCTTGAGCGGGCATCCACAAAAGACGTCATGTCATGCACTACACTTTATGATTCCTACAGCTTGCAGGAACCTGAAAGTATTAAGTCAATACTTGAAAATCCTAATTTTAATCCAGCAAGAAAAAAATCCTTCTTCCATCAGTTTTTAATGCCTTTATCTGGATTAAATACTATTAAAATGAAAACAGAAATTGTGATACAGCAAGGCACAATTCGTGCGTTTACCACAACAAACCTACCATATTCTCATCACAGTTTAAAGCAAATGTTAATTTCAGATTTAAAAAAACCATGTAATGAGTGTGAAGGAAGCGGATATATTGCAGGATTGGACGAATGGGGGACTATTCAGATTAACCTGCGCCAGTCCTGCCATGTCTGTTCCGGCAGGGGCTACAATCTTACGGAACTTGGGCAGGAATTATGGAAATTGTACAAACCAATGGTTCAGAATTTGATCAATGAGGTATTGCAGAATAAATCTGAATGATTATGTATGAATTGGATTCAAGAGACATGGAAGCTTGTTCTTATGCAAAAAATGGATTTTTAAACTACTGAAAAAATAGGTAAACTTAAGAATTATTTTTAGTTGTTTCCTGCACTCAAAACAAAGTTGAATTTAATTTTCAAATTCAATCAGAAAACAGTTTAACTCGGCTTTAAATAAAAATTGTTCAAAAATAATCAAACCCAAGTACAAAATTTCGATATCCTGTTTCTTGAAGCAGATAGACAGTTAACCCTGCAAGGCAAAGATAAGGTGCAAATGGAATTTGAGTTTGCAGAAGAGTGGTGAATTCCTGATTCTTTTCGCGATTTTTAAGCAGTGAAATTCCTCCAATAATTATTCCGGTTACTGCGGCAATTAATAATACTGCTCCCAGTCCCTGCCAACCTACCCACATACCAATTAAACCAAGCACAGCCGCATCTCCCTCGCCCAGGCCTTGACGGTGCCTGAATGTTTCATACAGGAATCCTACGAAAAAAAGAAGTCCTGCTCCAATCAATAATCCTGAAAGAGAATTTAGAATATCCTGAGGAGCGAAGTATAAAAGCCAGCACAAACGTAGAATTATTGCCAGAGCAATCAATCGCCCTTCAATTAACATGGTTTTTCTGTCAATTAAGGCTACTCCCGCCAGTGCAGTAACTAAAATGATGTCACTAAAAAATTCCGGATTCCATTGCCTCCACCAGGCAATGACAGCTGCGGTAATAGTCATTACAGCAATTATTCCCCAGTCCGGAATATTTTTTGAGTTACTGTCAAATGAAATTTTAGCAGAATTCTCAGGTGCTGTAGCATATACTTCTTTTACAAAAACCTTTACCCAAAGCATTAGAATCCAGGCCAATAAAGCTCCGACAAGAGCTCCTCCGGCAATGTTGGCAAAATCAAACATCAGGATTTTTTAAAAAGGTTTTTAAGTGTTTCAGGGTATTTAAAGATTTGTATTAGGGTTTTTTATATAAAACATTTGCATTGAGTTTTTACTAAGAGTCGTAATTCAAAGGTTTCTGAATCTCACTTCAAATGTTCCATCTCTCACATCATCAAATCCTTTTTGGTCCATAATAGCATGAAAAGTGACCGAGCCTCCAAATGTACGGTCTTCTGAACTTGGCGGGGCAACTTTGATTTTAGCCTTAGCATTGCCATCGGTATTGAGACGGATTGAATCAGGCATTTCCAAATTATAATAGTTAGCCCATAAATGTACCGGACCTGGGCGTTCCACAGCACGGTCACTGCCGTAACGAACAACCTGCAAATTCAAATTAAGCTCTATTGTTTTGTCTCCATGAAAGACTGGTTCAGATGGTCCAAGCGAGAGTTTTAATTGGTTCGGGATGATACTGACTTTTTGTGGCATGAAATCGTTTTTCTGAATTTGATAAAGACGTTGACCTCCATGCAATTTTACGAAAGAACTTTTGTTAAACACTCTCACAGTTCCTTTTAATACAGAGATATCCGTTCCAGTTTTTTTCTTTGAAAATCTGATGGATGCGTCAGAAAGTTGTAATCGCAGAGTTCCACCGCTTATTTCTATCGGATTCTTTTCTCTAACAAAATGGCCCCAGAAACTTCCTGATAGTAATACCAGTCTGTACCGCATCCAGCGGGAATTACGGCTTTTTTTCGCGCCTACAATCAGCTCGCTATCAGTAAATAATCGTAGTTCAGAACCATCTTTAATAAATACTGTTGCCTTTCCGTCTTTCTCAGTTTTAACTCTATGCCTGTGACGCAACAGCATCCCATTGGTTCCCTCCATCATTTTTTTTGCAGGGCCGGCTTTTATTTTTCCTTGAATTTGTGAAAGTACTGCAAAGTCCGGCAATGATATTGCCTCACAAGGCTCCGACAAGGGAATACTCAAAATAAAAAGGATAAGTGGGATTATTAACCTGCGGCGGGTTACCATTTTCCTTGAAGTCTCAGTTTGAACGGTCTCTTCGGGTAAATTCCAGAAGCGGTTTTATGATTAATTCTGAACTCCAAAGACCATGGCTATACAGCACTTTTGGAAGAATCATATAGCGGCCATAACGCATACGTTTCCCAGCGTCTCTTACAGACAAAAATCGGGACTCAGCTTTTGCAGTAAAAAGCAAAGTGGTTGTTCCAAGAGATTGTAAGTCGTCACCTAAGCCCTCCCAATTGATGGATGCTTCCAGACCTAGAGCATATGCTTCAGTATCTCCTTGCAGGATCACTTTTTCCTGCCCTTCAGTTAAATGGTCTAATGAATGCCATTGCTGGAGATAAGCGCTTATATTTCCTGATCGCAGTTTATCTAATTTTTCTTTCAGAAACTGTGCTTCTTCAAGTTCCTGATATGGCTGGGCACCTGCGGTAATCAGGGACCTTATCCTGCGAGGAAACTCTTTAGACATTTGAAAACCGACTTGGGCTCCCAAACCCATACCTAAAAAATATGCGTAATCTGCCTGTACCTCACGCATGATGTCAAGTACATGCCTGATACGTGAAGAAATAGTGTAATGGGAATAATCTTTCGGAGCATCACTGTAACCTTGTCCAAGCGGCTCAATCAGCACCAGACGGAAGTCCTCTTCCAGCTGTTTCACATACCCGCCTTCTTTCCAGGCATTCATTGGAATCATGTGAGGAGGATGAAGCAGCATCCAGGGGCCTTTGTCACCGGCAAGCTCGTAATGGATTTTTTGTTTATTTGAAACAACAATAGACATTTTATTAGCTTCAGCTTTGCAGATTTATAAATTGTTTGTTCAAAATTTTTCTATATTCCTAGCTTAGCCGGGCCTGTATTTCATTTTGCTCCAGCTCTTCCATTTTCTTCAACTCTTCAGCGGATGGCCGGTGTCTCCAGCGCCTGTGAAACCAGGCCCACTGTTGAGGATTTTCACGGATACGCTGTTCAAGATGTTGATTTATTTTCCTAGTAACTGAATATACATCCTGCTCCATTGAAGGATGATTACGACCAAAAATACCTAATGTTTCAAATTTCAGTCTAAAGGTTCCATCGTTTTCACGAATCACATTATAACTCACAACACTTGCTCCAGTTTTCAAGGCAAATACTGAGGCTCCAACTGGAGTCTTTGAGGGAATTCCAAAAAATGGAACCCAGGTGCTTGGCACATTTGTGTCCTGGTCAATAATCAAAATCAGGATATTTTTATTCTTGAGACAGCGAAACAGTTTTCTGGAAGACATCCCTGTCCCGCGAGGCATTATTTCCATGTTTTCAAGTTTACGCTGACTAATCATCAACTGGTTAATACGTTGATCAGGAAAATTGGCAGTTGCAGCCGTCATAAAAAGTCCCGTGCGTTTTGCATATGCAGTAATCAATTCCCAGTTACCCATGTGCATACCAAGAAGAATTACACCTTTTCCGGCATTTACAGCGTTCATGAACGCAGCTTCATTTTCAACGCGAATCAAATTTTCCTGATCATTTATAATTTGCGGTAAGCACAGAAACTCAAAAAGCATTTGTCCAAAATGTCGGAAACATTCCCTTGTCCACTGTTCACGTTTTGCATCACTTAATTCAGGAAAAATCAGTTTGAGCTGTTTTATAACAATACCTCTATCTTTTCGAAGAACATGGTAGGCGAAATTACCAATTCCTAGTCCTAATTTCTGTAATTGGGAGATGGATAATTTTTTACCCAAGTACAGCCCAAAACGAAATAAAATGTACTCTAATCCTCGCCTTATCGATGTTGTCCATGCCGGACGGTTTTTTTTAAATTCATCGTATGTAGGCTGAGGAAATTCAGTTTCTGGATGTAAACTGTCAGAATTCAAAAGAATTATTTACGATGTCTGTTGCAGTTGAAAATATTAGTACCCTCTGATTTAGGCTTCCAGTGTATCAAGCATCACTTTTTTGACGGCTTCCGGGTCAGCCGGAACTGTTTTACCGCGTGTTTTCAGGTTATGCAGGCTTGCCAATTCTTCCGGAAGTTTAGGGTCAGTCCCCAGAGCCTTCCGGATTGCCATACTGAATTTTGCCGGGTGTGCGCATGCCAAACATATAACCGGAGTCCGAATTTCAATTTTTTCAGCAGCACAAACACCAACTGCTGAGTGAGGATCTAACAAATATTTATGGTCCTGATGGAATTTTCTAATTATTGACAGAATTTCCTCATCATCCACACGTGCAGAAGCAAAGTCTTGTTGTGCTTTCTTTTGCAAGTTTGATTCTACTGTTAATTCTCCGCTTTGTTCAAACTCATCCATCCAAAGCTGCAATTGTTTTGAAGAGTTTCCCGTTAGATCGTACAGGTATCGTTCAAAATTACTGGATATTTGAATATCCATAGAAGGACTTAGTGTTTCTTTAACTTCTGTAGAGTGATATTCACCCCTGCTGAAAAATCGATGCAAGATGTCATTTTCATTTGTACCAACAATCAATTTATCAATCGGCAAGCCCATGAGCTTTGCGTAGTATCCGGCCAGTACGTTGCCAAAATTTCCGGTTGGGACAACAAAACTTACCCGTTCTCGTATATCGTTGGTAACTCGGAACCAGGCATAGAAATAATAAACTATTTGTGCCAGTATGCGGGCCCAGTTGATAGAGTTTACAGAACCTAAATGAAAAGTCTGCTTGAATTTTCGATCGTTGAAAATTGCTTTTACAATGCCTTGTGCATCATCAAATGATCCCTCAACTGCAATATTGTGTATATTTGAATCAAGAACTGTGGTCATTTGACGTTCCTGAATTGCACTGACCCTTCCTTTAGGGTAAAGCATAAATACATCAACTCCCTGCTTGCCACGCAATCCGTGTATTGCTGCGCTTCCTGTATCACCTGAAGTTGCCCCCAGGATTCTCAAAGGATGATTACGTTTTCTTAGAAAGAAAGCGAAAAGGTTTCCCAAAAACTGTAATGCTACATCCTTAAAGGCAAACGTAGGTCCATGAAAAAGTTCAAGTATATGTAACTTTCCCACCGATTTAACTGGTGTAATTTCAGGGTGGCGGAATGAGGCATAACTCTGCTTAACCATGCTCATGAGTTCTTCACGCGGGATTCTTCCGCTGGTAAAAAGAAGCATAATTTCAAGACTTAATTCTGTAAAACTAAGGAGTCTCCATTTGTCAAGATTACTCTCAACGAATGGTAATTCATTCGGAACAAGCAATCCTCCGTCGTCCGCCAGTCCCATCATAACTGCATCCTCAAACATGAGGTTTTTTACTTGTCCGCGTGTACTTGAATAGCGCATTGCTTTGATGTATGTTTGTACATTCTGAAAAAGTCCAGACCTGAAGAAATATACGTAGCTGAAAAGGATTCAGAAGACTTCTTTATTGAACTGCCTTTAATAATTTAATTGATATCATTTAAACAAATATTATTTTTTGTGCTGTATACAGTTTTGGGTAACAGCACGATCTTTGGAGCAACATTCCCTGTTCTTCCGGAATTCCAAGTCTATCACACTGTTGGAAGCAGAGGAAGTACTTACACCACGGGAGCTCTTGGCGTTTCTCTTCATCTGTTTGATGACCCTGCCGGACCCGGACGCTACTTACATGTTTTGGCTTTGAGTATTCCGGAAAAAACTATTGCCTGGAAAAGTAAGGTTGGGTCACTTTATTTGAGTGAAAAAGCGTCCGGATTTGAAATTGGAGTTCACGACCAATGGCAAATGCCCGCAGGAAAAGGTGCAACCTTATCCTTGAGAAAAATACAATGGCCCAAAGTTCATGAGGGGGACAATGAAGCAGAAGAAGCATCCTCAGATATACTTCACATGGGATGGAACTGGATTACAGGTACGCCCATCATCACTGTTTGGCTGTTGGGACTGGATATTGCCAATTTGAATTTACCTCATGACCGCAAACTGGAAATTCAGCTTGCACTGGGACTGCGAACAGCATTTTGAGTTTATAATTCTGATAATGCAAAAAAACTATTCCAAGTTCAAATTTGAATAATTAGCTTCATTTGCATCCGCAAATATTTTCCAGAATGCCCTTTTTGATTAAAGCACATACTAATAACGCAGAAAGCAAAAATTCAGTTTTATTAGGAGAATAATGTCAAAAATATCAAAACCAAGTTCAGCAAATCAGGAGTGGTTTTTTGAAGATTATCAAGAGGATACTGTTATCGAAATGGGTCCTGTTTATGTTGAAGAAGATGAGTTGATTGAATTCGCCCTCAGATATGATCCTCAGCCAATGCACATTGACCCTGAAGCCGCAAAAACAGGGCCATACAAAGGGTTGATTGCAAGCGGTTGGCAGACCTGTGCTTTAGTGATGGGGGAATTGGTTAAAAATTATTTTTCTCCATCTTCCAGCCTCGGTTCCCCGGGAATTGATGAATTGCAGTGGCTGAGACCGGTGCGTCCAGGAGACAGGCTCACAGTCCGTGCTACTATTCTGGAAACTAAACGTTTACGATCAAAACCTGACAGAGGTTTAGTTCGTACACTGGTAGAAGCATTAAACCAGCAGCAGGAGAAGGTGGTTAGTTTCAAAGCCTTAAATTTCATGCTACGCAGGGAATTTTCCTGAGCGAAAACATTGAATTAAACTGAAAGGTTTTAACACTGTATTTAAAGAAATTATTTTGCAGTAAATTCTAAAAACAAGGGTCAGAGCAGCAAAAATTATACGTCCGTATGTTTTTCATCTGGCGATCAGCATTTTTCAATTTCCAGATTAGCATTGCCGTTTACAGCTATTTATGATCCAATAACATGCTGATATATAAAATAATTTTTCTGAAATAAGATTTTGTGACTGATCCTGCAATAATTATTTTTCTAACCGGTGGTCTGTTTCTTGGCTGGTCACTTGGTGCAAATGATGCCGCCAACGTTTTCGGGACAGCAGTCGGCAGTCGTATGGTACGTTTTACTACTGCCGCGCTTATTTGCGGTATTTTTGTAATTCTTGGGGCGATAATCAGCGGTACCGGCACTTCTCTTACATTGGGCAAACTTGGGGCGGTGAATGCCCTTGGCGGTTCATTTATGGCGGCCCTTGCTGCTGGATTGACTGTGTATTGGATGACAAAGTTCGGTCTGCCAGTTTCTACCAGCCAGGCAATCATAGGTTCAATCATTGGATGGAATCTATTTAGTGATTCATACACTGATCTTTCTTCCCTGTTGAAAATTTTGTCAACCTGGGTGGTTTGTCCTCTATTGTCAGCCTTGATTGCGGCACTATTATTTACGCTTGCGAAGTCCTTTGTCAGAAAAGTCAGCATTGGGCTGATACGGTTGGATGGTTACACTAGGCTTGCTTTGATCCTTGCCGGTGCGTTTGGCGCGTACAGTCTGGGTGCGAATAATATTGCAAACGTGATGGGAGTTTTTGTGCCTGTGGCTCCGTTTACGGACATTCAGGTTGGCAGTATTTTCAGAATTTCATCCATACAACAACTTTTTTTGCTGGGTGGGCTGGCAATTGCTGTGGGAGTCTTTACTTACTCAAAGCGTGTTATGATGACAGTAGGTTCAGAACTGATAACACTGACTCCTCTCGCAGCCTGGGTGGCAGTTATGGCCCATTCTATTGTTCTCTTTCTTTTTGCCTCCGAAAGGCTTGAACAGTTTCTGGCAAATTTGTCTCTTCCAACCATTCCGCTCGTTCCAGTATCAAGCTCTCAGGCTGTGGTCGGAGCAGTGATTGGAATCGGTATTGTTCAGGGAGGAAGAGAACTACAATGGCAGCGCATTTACAGCATTGTCAGGGGCTGGGTAATCACTCCCATTATTTCATTGCTGATTTGTATCGTCGGACTCTATTTTCTGCAAAATGTTTTCCAGCAGACAGTTAAACGGGAATCTCAGTATCAGCTTTCTTCAGGTGTACTTGAGCAGTTTAGAAAAGCAGGAATTAACACTGATGAATTGGATACACTGACTGGTTCAGTTTTTTTCAGTTCTGCAGAGGTAGTACGGGCAGTAAAGGCAGTAGTTCCTTTGTCCAGCCAGCAGGGTTTGAAAGTGGTTGAATATTCGCTTCAAAATAGTCTTGTTATCAATGCCGAAAAACTGTCTGCAATTGATAAGCATTTTCTTTCAACACAGCAGCTGGAAGCCTTGAAACAACTTGAAGGAGAAAAATATAAATACTCCTGGCAATTAGGGAATGCACTGGCACAAAAAAGTAAAGAATGGGAACTGCGTGGAGACGGACTGAAGAATAAGCTGAAAGACCGTGAAATTAAACGAAAACTGGCTTATTTATATCGATTATTTAAAGAGGAAGAAAAATGAACCCATTGAGTTTGTTATTTAAAAAACAATATGCCGTGGAAGAAAAGGTTCAACGCTTATTGCGTTTCCTGGAAGACATGGCACATCTGTATCAGGCTGCATATGAGGCATATCTGGAGGGTAGTATTGAAGAATTTTCTCAACGGAATCAGGAACTTGGCGAAATTGAAAAAAAGCTGGACGAGCTTGGACATCAAATTCAAATGACTCTGCTGCATGAATCACTGATGCCGAATTCACGTGATGATCTTCTCTGGTTTTTAACCAAACTCGATAAAGTACCAAGCAGTTTCAAACATTCTCTTGGAGATATTCTTCTCGAAAAACCGGAAATTCCAGAAGAGCTTCATTCATCCATGAAAAACATGCTCATACATACACATTTAGCAGTACAGGCTTTGGCGCATGCAACTGATTCACTGTTTTCAGACTTGAGATCAGTGCGTCAGCATGTTGAGGAAGTCAGTCGTCAGGAAAGTGAAGTTGATAAGATAGAGTATAAATTGCTCCAGATGGTTTTTGAAAATAAAAAATATGATCTTGCAATGCAATATCAATTGAAAGGGATTTTGAAGCAAATCGGCAGGGTAACAAATCTTGCAGAAGATGTTGCTGACGCAGTGCTTATACTGGCCACCAAACATTCTACATGAATAAAGTCTTCAAAGCTTTAACAATCCTTATTCTCTAAGAACATATTCAGAAAGTTATTAAATGGAACACATCCCTGAATCAATGAACTACATTCAGATTGAAGAACACGGTGATCCCGATGTACTTAAGCTTAGTTCACAGTCCGTTCCGGACCCCGGCCTCGACGAAGTACTGATTCGGGTTGAAGCGGCAGGAGTAAATCGTCCTGACATTATGCAGCGAAAGGGGCTCTATCCACCTCCTCCTGGTGCTACAGATGTGCCGGGTTTGGAAGTATCCGGAACTGTAGTTAAAAAAGGAAAAAATGTTGCCGAGCCGGAGGTGGGTTCTCAGGTCTGCGCTCTGGTGTCCTGCGGAGGTTACGCAGAGTATTGTCTGGCATCAGCTTCGATCTGTTTACCTGTTCCGAAAAAAATTTCACTGCAACATGCTGCAGGTATTCCGGAAACGTTTTTCACTGTATGGACAAATGTTTTTGAAAGAGGACAACTCAAATCCGGTGAAACTTTGCTGGTGCACGGAGGAAGCAGTGGAATCGGTACCACTTCCATTCAACTCGGCAAAGCTTTTGGAGCCACAGTTTATACTACTGCAGGAACTCAGGAAAAATGTGAATATTGTAAAAACCTCGGAGCAGATGCAGCTATAAATTACAATGAAAATGATTTTGAAGCTGAAATCAAGACACTGACAGAAAACAGAGGTGTGGATGTAATACTGGACATGGGAGGCGGCCCGTATTTTCCTAAGCACATAAAAAGACTCGCTGTACAAGGCCGCTTGTTGCAAATCGCCCTGATGCAGGGATATAAAGCGGAAGTAGATTTTCGTCCGTTACTGATGAAACGTGTTACTTTGCCAGGTTCCACATTACGCCCCCGAAGCGTCAAGGAAAAAGCTGAAATAGCCCGAGACCTGCGCAAAGAAGTGTGGGCGCTGATCGATAACATGACCAACCGCCAAAAAATTAAACA
>JAKUUF010000042.1 GCA_022448705.1 SAR324 cluster bacterium
TTATTCCTCGTGAACACTGCTTGTCAACATATCCCAATATTGATTTTGTGTAATTCTCAGCATTGAACCCTTGAGGCAGGCCAGCTGAATTGACGCTATCCTGATAATAAATAAGGGTAAGCACGGAAGGAATGAAGTAGCTCCATGGGGTTTTAAATTCATCCAGGGGAAGCATTTGTCTTTGCTCAGCAGCATCTGCTTCTACCAAGGGAACTGATTGTTCGCTTATTTCCAATAAGACTCCAAGCGCACTTTGCGTAGACTTTATTTCCGATGTTCTAAATTTTAAGACAGACAACAGCTTTTTCAGTCGCTGTCCTGCCTCATTTGTTTTAATACTGTCTTCCTTTGAGATATTTTCTTCACCGGTCAATACAGTCAGGCAGTGAAGTGCCGAGTAGAGTTTTGAATATATTGATTCAGAATAATGTTTTTCCATCCGTTTAACTGTTTTTGACCAATCTTTAAGAGGTGTTCCTCTCGGAATCGTTTTTATCAGAACCAGAGAAAATTTCTGGCGGATACTTTCCAGCTCCTCGTCCCGCGGCATCTCAGGCACATAAAACTGAATCACTTTTTTCTCCCTTCTCAATTGCTGCATTCTGAAGCGAATTTGTGTACTTATTCCGTTCAGGTCTGTGTCTTCCGGTAAATTATCCAGTTCTGAGTGGAGTTCCTCAATAAAACCTGCCAGTGAAGAAATTTCTTCAAGTTTCTTGAGCACTGAACGCATGTAATGTGTAATTTGTTTTTTTTCAAAGTTCTCATAGCTACCCCTCTCATGAGGCAAAATGTAATGCAGTTGAGTGTTAAGTTGTTTAACACGTTCGATCATAGAATTAATAATTTGCTCAGGATTTGTACGCATTGACTCCTTAAATTCGGCAAACATCGAGTCAATTGTATTCTGCTCCTCCGTTGTAAGTGCCTGTTCCTGCCACTTGTCCCTCCATTCGCCTGTTAGCTGCCTGCGTATTTCGGCCCCCTGTTTTTCCATGGATAATCTGTAAGATTCAGCAATGCTTTCACAATGCTTATCCAAACTTTCTGAAGGTAAGTTGAGCTCTGAAGCCAAATCCAGTATTTCCGGTACTGCTGCAGTTATCTGCTGTTTCCCATTTAAGTTTTGCCGGTAAAACTCCAGGGGCAGGATTTTTTCATCCAAGAAAATATTTCCATACAATTTGGAAAACAGATTACGTGTAATATTGATAATAGCTTCTGCAGTATCCAGCTTTTCAGGAAGTATTATCATCACCTTGAAGCTTCTCGAATTGCTGATATATTTTATCCGGGATGCGGGAAGTGAAACATTTTTAGGCAAAGGTGTGCCAACTTCGGCTTCGTATGCGGTCTTATCAACAAATCGCAGCAGATGTCCGGCTGATTGAATATTCATGCCGAACTTTTCGGGAAAATCCAGAATTTCAGGAAGTCTTTCATTCAGAAAGGATTTGATTTCTTCAGGAACTGATTTCGAAAATTCTATCCGGAAAATTTTTGAGGCAGGTAATTGCAGTTTTTTTTGATCGTGCTCCCTGAGCTGGGATTCTCCGATGGTGCGTCTCTTCGGATCAAGACGCTCTTCTAAAGATTTTTCAATGCTGTCAAAGGACTTCATGAATGTGCACCCTTGAAGGGTCTGCTTCACGACCAGAAATCAATGTTTGAGAACAGAGGCAATAGCTTCGTTCCATTCTCTTAGTTCACGAGGACCTTCCAGTGAGGTTTTTAATTCTATTAAATCAATGAATTTTTTGTCTTCCAGATCAACATTAGGATACCTTCTTCGCAAGTATCCCCAAAGATTCAAGAAGTTTTCCTCAATCACCCATTCTTCATTTTTTGGCTTATATTCTGCCTTTGGCTGTTCAGTAAAAGGGTAGAAAACTTTCTTCATTTGAATGTCTAGAAAACTGTGTTTTATTTTGATTATGGAAGCAATAAGGATTTCAAAAACTGTCAATATTCTCTCACCAGTGCTGTCCAAAATTATTTTTGTCCTATACTACATGTAGCAATATTGTTGCCTGATGATCAAATAATGCATCAGTAAATTTTATATTAAGCAGGATAATTGAAGTTAAAATACTGTATATACTGATTAAAATTATTTAGTCAATCGTGTAAATTTTTTTCACATTAATTCCGTAGATTGATGAAAGATTTATTCCTGATGTCTTTTTGAGAAAAAAATTTGGAGGGAAAATGATAAAAAAGAAATCAGCCTGATTCGTTCATATTTGCTTAAAATTTATGGATAATTTTCTGGATTTTGAATATTTAATCAACTGTGTTTGATATTTAAAAAGTAATCCATTGGAAAAAAATAAACTGGATTAACAACCGACGCACTGATGCAATTAACTACGTTTTGGATTGTAGCAAAACAGGATGAATGTTATCTATAGTCATCAAAAAAGGAATTATTAAGCTGAATAAAAAAATACAACAAAAGAAGGCCCTATGAAAGATCGCATCATTTCAATTGAAGCAATGGAAATATTGGATTCACGCGGCAACCCTACAATTCGAACAAGGGTAAGCCTGGAAAACGGAGTTTGCGGAACTGCTTCAGTACCTTCCGGAGCATCAACCGGAGAAAATGAGGCCCTTGAACTCCGTGATGGTGACAAGAGCCGTTACGGCGGAAAGGGTGTGCTCAAGGCCGTGGAAAACGTGAACAGGGAAATTGCTCCGGAACTGCTGGGAATGACCCCTGATAGGCAGGCTGAAATTGACAGGATGATGCTTAAGCTTGACGGCACTTCTGCAAAAAGCAACCTGGGAGCTAATGCTATACTAAGTGTTTCCATGGCAACGGCAGCCACTGCAGCAAAGTCGCACAATGTTCCTCTGTACGCTTATCTGGGAGGAGTTTCAGGGTTTCGACTGCCAGTGCCTATGATGAATATCATAAATGGCGGAGAACATGCGGACAACAGTGTTGATTTGCAGGAATTCATGGTAATACCTTCCGGGGCCCCTTCTTTCCGGGAAGCCCTGCGTTATGGTGCGGAAACATTTCATGCCCTGAAAAAGATTTTGCAATCAAAAGGCTATGCCACTAGTGTAGGCGACGAAGGCGGTTTTGCCCCAAATCTTAAAAGCAATGAAGAAGCCTGCGAAGTCATTATCGAAGCAATTCAAGCAGCAGGTTATGAGCCCGGGAAAGACATTTTCCTGGCTCTTGACGCGGCAGCTTCATCATTTTGTAATCAAGGCTCTTATGTTTTTCAGAAATCCGGATCAGGGACAAAAAACTCAACAGAGATGCTGGGATTTTACGGAAGCATGGTTGAAAAATATCCAATAGTTTCCATAGAAGATCCCATGGATGAACATGACTGGGATGGATTTTCTGCCATCACTAAAAAACTTGGGGATAAGATTCAAATTGTAGGAGACGACCTGTTTGTTACCAATACAGATTTTGTCAGGAAGGGTATCAGTAAAAAAGCAGCCAATGCCGTGCTGATCAAGCTTAATCAAATCGGAACCGTCTCAGAAACTTTGGCCACAATTCAGCTTTGCCAAAAATCAGGCTGGAATTACATTATTTCACATCGCAGCGGGGAAACTGAAGACACGTTTATGGCGGACTTTGCAGTTGCAATGGCAGGCGGGCAGATCAAAACAGGCTCGGCTTCACGCAGCGAACGTATTGCGAAATATAATCGCTTGCTGGAAATTGAAGCCGAACTGGGTGAGTCAGCAATATTTGGGAGTTGATGGTCTTAACTTTTACACAATTAAAGCCTTCCTTAATCTGCAGAGCAATTATTCTTGACATCCATTCCATTGAAAAATACTCCTGAAGAGTCCGGACGCATACTTAAACACGCAGGAACGATTACATTTTTCACCTTCCTGTCCCGAATACTGGGAGCGGCACGTGACTTGGTGATTGCACATGTCTTTGGCGCCGGATGGATTACTGATGCGTTTGTGCAGGCATTCACCATTCCCAATGTTCTGCGGCGCCTGACAGCCGAAGGCTCGATGACTCTGGCGTTCCTTCCCCTTTATACCGAAATCCGTGAAAAAAATGATCCTCATGCTGCAAAGAAATTTGCTTCAAAAACATTGGGGCTAGTACTCGGGGTGACCACGATTTTAACCGGGCTTGGCATGATATTCAGTCCCCAGCTTGTTTTTCTTTTTGCTGCAGGTTTCGCATCAAGTCCGGAAAAGTTTGAACTGACAGTGCTGCTGACACGGATCATGTTCCCGTATTTGATTTTTGTTTCGCTGGTTGCATGGTCGATGGGCATACTCAATGCTGAGGGCCATTTTGCCGCGCCGGCAGCAGCACCGATTTTTTTGAATGTTGGAATGATAGGAGCAGCTTTTGTAATTTCCCCTATGCTGGAAGAGCCGATCACAGGTATCGGAATCGGAGTTCTTTTGGGAGGGATTATACAAATATTAATTCAAGTACCATCCCTGAGAAAGGTTGGTCAGTCAATCACACCGAGAAACTTTTTCAATGACCAGAATATTCAGAAGCTGCTGAGACTACTTGCCCCCTCACTGGTCGGTGTGGCCGTCTACCAGATCAATATCATAGTACTGCGCAACCTCGCCAGTTTCATGCCATCAGGACAAGTCACTCATTATTATAATGCCAGCAGGCTTTCTGAACTGACTCTGGGAGTATTTGCTTTTGCCATCACAACTGCAGGATTCCCTGAATTAAGCAAGCACACTGCAGACGCAAACTGGCAGAAAATCCGCAGCACAATGCGCTTCACCATGGCCACGACTTTGCTGGTGGTAATACCTGCCAGTATTGGGCTCGCATTTGCCGCTGAGCCAATTGTCTCCATGCTCTATTTTCACGGAGAATATGCATGGAGGGATGTTCAAAATACTGCGCTCACGCTGCAGGCTTTTGCTTTGAGCATTCCTGCGGTTGCACTGGTGCGGCTGCAGACATCAGTCTTTTTTTCCCTTAAAGACAGCTCTACTCCGGTTAAAATTTCACTTGTGAGTATTGTAGTGACGGGAATTTTAGGATGGTGGTGGAGTCAGAGCCTGGAAATTTTCGGACTTGCTCTGGGACTTGTTGCGGGCACATGGTTTCAGTTTATGCTGCTGCTTCTGTTTTTGCGCAGGCAGCCGGAACTTCGCAAAAGTTTCATGCCTCTGCGTTCAACATTACTTTATTTGATTGCTTCCGGAGGGATGTCAATTTTCACCTGGCAGTTTGGACGGCAGGGGTTATGGGAGCAGGGACCGTTTCTCCTGCAAAACTGGACAGTATTTGCTGGCTTACTGGTAGGTTCTGCCTTGATTTACTTAATATTGCTACTGCTTTTCAGGGAAGAGCAAGCAGTTAGAATTTCAATAAAACTGAAGTCAGGAATGAAAAACAGGAAGACTAAAAAATAGTCTATTTCAAAGCATCACTTGCGTCAGACTGTAGCCTGCTGATAGCTGCCCCCATCGAATAAAGATTTGACTGGGAACGGAATTATCAATTTTGCAGCAATCCCAGGAAAACCATACCTTCCAGCATCAGGTAAACCGCGAAGCCCATCAGCATCAGGCTGAGCAGCTGCATGATGCGTCGGTACAATAAGCCTTGCAGAAAATCTCTGGATTTACCGGCGGCAATTGCGAGAATCAGTTTTACACCTACCAGACCAAGGTAAAAACTCAAAAGAAAACTGAAACCTGTATCCCAATTATGTTGAAATGATCGTACCATAAGGGGTCCCCCTACAGTAAACCAGAAAAGGTAAGGATTTGGGTTTGCCAGGTTAGCAATCATTATTTCTTTCAGCAGCAGCGGACGGGGAGTGCAATCCCGAAATTCTGAATTGGCGGCACGTATGCTTTTGATTCCCAGATTTAACAGGAAAATCGAACCAACTATGGAAATTCCACCCAGGAGCATGTTCATGTTTGTAATCTGGGTGAACAGCAGGCCCGAAGCCAAAACAATAGGGGCGTCTGTAAGTAAAGGGATGCAGGCTACTTTTGCACCGGCGCGTTTGCCATGACGCAGGGTCTCGGAAATGATCAGCAGCAGCATGGGGCCGGGTGCGAATCCTGATGGTGCTCCAAGCAGCAAACCTGCTGTAAAAACCGCCCAAATACTTTCAATCACGCGGAAGTTTCGGAATCAAGACATTCAGGATCAAGCGACATCCTGCCGACACGAGTAACCGGACCTCTCATGGAGATACTGTAATCTTCATTGACCGTGATATCTAATTGCCCGCCGGGCATTAGAACCGCAATCTTGTTTTCACACAAACCAAGCCTGTGTGCAACTGATGCTGCAGCACAACTGCTGCTTCCGGATGCAAGTGTATAACCTGCACCACGTTCCCAGATTTCAATCCGGATTTTACCACGGTCCAGTACTTCCAGAAACTGCACATTTATTCGGTTTGGAAAGTTTTGGTGGGTTTCAATCAAGGGCCCAATCCTTCTGACTTCTTCTTGAGTTTGTTTTCCGTTCAGCACCACGCAGTGCGGATTACCGATTGTGGCAGCACAGAATTTCAGTTGTTGACCATCTATATCTATTGTTTCGTTCAACACTTCCCTGATTTTTCCTGCAACTGGAATTTTATCACTCTGGAAACTGACTTTACCCATCTCAACTGAAACATTTGATCGGTAATTCTGTACAAGTGCTGTTACAAGTCCTCCAGATGTCATTATTTTGAATTGAGAATCATTAACCTGCTTTTTGTCCCACAGAAAACGTGCGAAAATTCGCAGGCCGTTGCCGCTTTTCTCTGCAGTGCTTCCGTCCGGATTAAATATTTGGAGATTAAAGTATTTTCCGGAATCGTCTTTGCTGCCGACCAAAATTCCGTCCGCACCAAGTCCAAAATTACGATTGCAAATTTTGCGAACTTGTTCAGCAGTAAGTGAAATCACTGGTAAATCTTTATTCCCGGAATCCAGAACAAGGTAATCGTTACCTAAGGCATGATATTTGAGAAATTTCATTATTTTCGAGGAAATTGTGAAAAACTCAATTATAGACAGCAGCTGATTTTAAAGCTTTATTCTGACTAATCGAGTTAATATGACAAATTAACTTTTAGAATTAATCAACGCTATTCAGATTCAGAATTGAGCAATTTTCTGTGAGGCTTCTTCTGCGGTAATCGGTTTGTCTAAAAGTTCACCGTTGCTGAGACGCATCATTACTCCATCTTCGGTCATGTAAACCTTCATCGGATTCCCTTTTTCGTCGAGCATTTCCAAGGCATAAGTCGCTTCTCCATCCAGTATATCCGGAATTACTTTTACATTTTCAGGAGCTTTGTCACCCATTTCTTTCCATAGTGATTTAACTTCGCTGTATCTGTTTTCAAGCTGCTTGAGCTTTTTGTTCAAATCATCTACGGAAACAAATTTTTCAAGACTGCCTTTCCAGAAGAGAAATAAAGATTTTGCTTCTGAAAAAACAAATACGGTATTTTTACCAATTTCCTGCAGGATATTGTTTGCAATGTTTTCCAATATTTCCGGCGGGGCTGTTATCATCTTCTTAAGGCGTTCATTTGATTCAAGCAGTGGTATATCTGATTCAAAGCCATTGAGCATGTCATCCATATTAATATCTGACAAATCATTGGATGGAGGACTGTTTGCTGAAATTGTTTCTTCTTTTGGCACAAATTTCAGATGCTTTATTAAGTCTTTATTCTTGTTAAGTCCTTGATAATGTGACAAAAATATTATAAATCCTCCCAGGCCGGAAAACAAAATAGCAGCCAGTAAAATTTTTTGTAACCGGTTGGCAGGTGCTGTTTTCTGTTTATATTTTCTAAAGGCAGAAGTTTCAAGGTTCTTTGAAACTGGCTTTGTTTGTAACTTTATTTCCTCTGAAATAATCGGTTCAGGAAAATATGGCTGTAATTCCTGCATGAGCTGATCATTTCTTTTCTGTACAAGTTTTACTCTTTCAATTAACTCGAATCCATGTGTTTTTAGGTAGATTTTTCTTAATTCTTCAACAAGAAATTTTACCCCGGCATGGGTTTCACCATTAGAATTTTCCTGTCTGTTTATTTTTCCTCCCCGAAAATGCTCACATTGACGCAGTATTTCAACCTCAAGAGCTTTAGTGCTGACACGAAGCGCGTGCCAGTGTTCTCTTGAAAACATTGGTGGAGACTCAGGAGGTTCAATATTTTCTACTGAATTATTTGTCTCAGTGGAATCCTGCTTCGATTTGATAGACTTCTGCCTGTTTTTTAGCGCCTGTTTTTTTCTCAATTGGAACAGCTCCCACTCTTTCTTATAGTTTGTCCAAAGTTTTTTGAACTCTGCCCAGTTATTTCTCAACTCCCGGTTGTGATCAAACATTTTATTGAATAATGGGGCGATTTCAGGAAATAAACGTGGATCTTTTTTACGGAGTAGTGCAGACATTTTTTTCATCTGCTCCATTTGTTTCTCAAGATGTATTGAATCCCTGTCAATATGTTCCCATTCAGCATTTGTCAGCGGACGTTTCCAGTGTTCTACGACTGGGAAAATCAGCAGTTCCATCCTGACAGTGTCCACAAAAATACTGTTCAAATCTATTTTTTTACTGTCAGCTGTATGTGCGTGAATTTGTTGACGCAGTATCTGCCAGGCTTGTTTTATTTTATTGGATTTCTGCTCTTGGTTAGTCAAGAGCAGAAAATCCTCAAAATGCTCTCCTGATATGGGAAGAATTGTTGATGAATCCATAATTTTGTGATAATTAAACAGTATTCAAATAAAATAACTAAATATGCTTTGCAAAACTCGTACTTTAGTGAGCATATAGCGTAATTTCAGCAGTAAACTGCAAAGGAAATTATATTTGACTTTGATGGCCGTTTAAAGTATGATATGCAAAACAGCACTAATTTGGTACTGTTTCATAGCGTGTTGTGCATTTTCTGATGAGTAGTTACGAATGGGAGCTTGCATAATGATGTACGCACGAATCAATTATTAATAAACTAAACAAGGTGTTGTAATGAAATTCAAAGTTGTATCCTCAGATGTGGAAAGTGATGAAAACTCAGCTTCTGACCCAAAGGACAGGATTGATCAAATGCTTACCGGCAGCCCGGTTTTTTTATTTATGAAAGGTACTCCTGAGTCGCCTCAGTGTGGTTTTTCATCTAAAGTAACGGAAATTTTGAAATCATGGAAAGTACCTTTCCAGTCATTTGATGTGCTCTCAGACGAAAGCATCAGACAAGGAATCAAGGACTACGCAAACTGGCCAACAATCCCTCAGCTTTACATCAATAAAGAATTTGTTGGCGGTTCTGATGTTGTGGATGAAATGTCCAGCAACGGTGAGCTTGGTGATTTACTGAAGGAGGCATTTCCGGACAAGGAATTTACTCCACCACCACCTCCGGCTGAAGTACAGGAAATTCCAGCTGTGGAAGCGGCAGAAATTTTAAAGGGCAATCCTGATATTCGCCTGCTGGATGTTAGAAGTCCTCAGGAACGTGAGCAGGCTTGCATTGAAAATTCTGTGTTACTTGATCAGGAACTGGTTGAGGAAATGCTTGGATCCTGGGATCCCGAGTCACCATTGATGTTTTACTGTCATGTGGGTCAGAGGAGCAGGCAAGCTGCTCAGTATTTTACTTCACAAGGATTTCAGCAGGTTTATAATATATCCGATGGCATTAGCGGCTGGTCAAGCAGTGTAGATTCCTCAATTCCTCAATACTGACAATTAAGCCGGTTTTTTACAGGCTCATAGATTATGGAAAAAGAAAAAGAGCTTCCTTCAGTTGTACTTACTGAGAGGGCCGCGCAGGTTTTCAAAGAATCCTGTCAAGCGGAAGGCTTGACCTTGCAGGACACTTTTTTGCGAATCGGTGCCCGACCAGGAGGATGTTCAGGATGGAAATATGAGCTAGAGTCTAACTCACCAGAAGATGTTGGACCAAATGACATTAAAATCCTTTCACAAGACGTTTCCGTAATTGTTGATCGGGAAGCACTCACAGATATTTTGGGGGCAATCCGCATTGACTATTCAGACAAAAATCTGGTTGAGCAGGGTTTTGTCTTTGAGCAGCTGATAAACGGACATCAGTGCGGTTGCGGTGAATCTTTCACTCCAGTAAGAGATCTGAAAAACGGATAATTGATGGCCCAGTTTCTTGAATGGCTGGCGGATGCATGCTGCTTTGGGCTGTTCTTATACAAATGGATCATCATTGCAGCTGTGATTTTGACCTGGGTCAGCGCAGATCCCCATAACCGAATTGTACAGTGGATCGGAAGGGTAACACGCCCCTTGTGGGTCTGGTGCGAAAAATGGATGCCGGTTATGATGGCACATTTCAGTGCTTATGCCTCTATCCTTGTTGTAATTTTTGCCCAGATTGTCCTGCCTGCAGAAATACGTTCTTTGAATCTGCTATTTCACGGTCAAACCGATGCTCAAGGGTTTTTGTTTCAGAGCGGGGGACACTTGCTGCAGGGTACCACTATTGTACTACAGAGCCTGCTGTTTTTTTTCATATTCGTGCTGATAATATGGTTTGTGCTTACTCTGGTCAATCCTTCCTTAAGCAATCCATTGGTACGCATCATTCATGTACTTGCTGATCCGCTCATAACTCCTCTTCAGCGATATCTGCCCCGCACAAGAATAGACTGGTCTCCTCTGGTGGGAGTACTGCTGTTTTACCTGATCAGCTCAACCATAATCTCTCCCATCAGCTATTACGGCAGCACACTTTCATTCCCGGTTTCTATATGCGTTTATTGAGATGATGCTTTTAGCATTACATATTGTGGCCATTGGAAGTGTAGTAGGAGTCACTGCATATATAGCTTATTATCTGGGCAAAAATGATGGGCTTGATTATGCAGAAAAAGAGAAGGAAAAAAATGAGAATCTTAACGAATCCGTAGGATTTGAAAAAAAAATAGTAATACTTTTTAAAATATTACAATATTACAGATTATCTAGGCGTGCCTTTATTTCTGCTGCGTGGGAAAACAACTCTTCTTCTTCAGCAAATCGAATAATATGTTCTCCCTGGCTTTGCAGACGTTCTGCAGAATAA
>JAKUUF010000043.1 GCA_022448705.1 SAR324 cluster bacterium
CCATTTCCAAAACGATTTAATTGTTTCCATTTCTTATCACCTCCTTACGTGTTAAGAACTGTAGAGGAATCTTGTCTTAATATTCCAATAATCTTTGTGGTGAATCTGGTTTCCAGAATCATTAAAGTTGATTGAATCTATCATGATATTTTACTATACCATCAAACCCCAGAAAAATTCCCTTTTCTAGTTCTTTGATTTGGAAAACTTCAGGATTAACATTAAAATCAGATCTTATTGAATAATTCACTGAAGATTCAAAACCAAAACGTGAATAAAAATTTGGATCTCCAAGTACTACAATAGATTGTATTTTTTTTTGCACACATACATCTAACCCCTTCCTGACTAGTAAAGACCCTATAACTCTATTTTGAAAAGCAGGTAAAATTGCTATAGGTGCAAGTCCCATCATTTTAATTTTGATATTAGAATCTAAGAAAACTGGACTAAATAAAAGATGACCAATAATCTTTTGGTTTTCTTCTGCGACTAGAGAAATTAAATCAAGATCTCCCAATCTAAGATCATCAACTAGTTTTGCTTCTTGATCAGTTTCAAATGATTCGACATGAACACTATGGATCCCTTTAATATCTTCTTTTTTTTCGAAACGTAAAAGCATGAATTTTGTAAAGATGGTTAGTGTTTTAGTGATTAAATTAGTGATTAAAATGAACCTTCGGACAGTCAGGGTGGAGACATAACCACCCACAACTTTTTTTAATTAATGATTACAAAGAGTTACGAGTGAGGGTGGTGGAGACGAGGGGGATCTCCGAAATTTCAATCATAAAACCTTGATACAGCTAAAATAAGGGTTGAAAGACTTAGTTTGTACCATTACACTTGTACCATTAATAATGGAGAATGTAATGGATAAACGATACCTTTGGAAACGTTTAAATATATATGTAATTTTGTAAAAAACTTTATAAAAAAAATTAAAATGGGAAATTTAAACTCTGAACAACGTGTTTACTTAATATTTAATTTGAATTTGAAATCAGATACTAGTGTGGATATAGCGGAGCAATGGATAAAAGATCGCTCCGCAAAATATGTCTTTGAACTCAAAGAGGAAAAAGGCATTAGCTTTGAGTGGTTTTTGTCTGAGGATAACACTGAAGCAACAATAATAGAGTCATATGTAGATAGCGATGGCGCAAAACAGCGCCTAGAAAACCATGCAGCAAGTCCAATAGCAAATGAAGTTTTAGAGCATTTTGATATCACAGGTGCCCATTGCTTTGGAACTATGAATAAGGATTTTATAGAGATGTTCAATGCGTGGGGAGGTAAATTCAATCGTTACGTAGGTGGATTTAATCATAGCTAGATCATCCATATGTTCGAAACTTACTATTTTCTGTAGTTAAGAAAAAAATTTTAATACAGGTTATCGTACACATATTTTTTCTATTAATAGAAGTGCTATTGCAAAAAAATCTGAGAGCCTTTTATATATAGCGCTAACGGATTTTACCCCCCTTGAGTTTCTTTTTTAGACATTTAAAAAATTAAAATGATTGGAAGGAGGATGGTTTTCGAGAGGAAACTAAAAGGAGGGCTGCATGGATATGCTAATTATGAAAAATCCTATTTGTCATGGATACATTTGATTGAACAAACCTGTCCCAGTTGACCTGTCCCAGTAAAGAAAAAGTCAATATTAAAATAATTAATAATATCAGTTAATTATTGCCTATATTCAAGGGGTGGTGGAGACGAGGGGGATCGAACCCCTTACCTCAACGCTGCCAGCGTTGCGCTCTACCAGATGAGCTACGTCCCCATGTGCAGTAACTTTGCAGTTCAAGAATTTCCAGCTGACAAATTCCAGTTCAAGAACAGTGATCTCGGAAAGTTTTATCAGGGACTGGAGGCATGGTGTGAAAAAGTTTTTCTGATGGCGTCCCCAAGGGGAGTCGAACCCCTGTTGCCGCCGTGAAAGGGCGGAGTCCTAGGCCTCTAGACGATGGGGACAAGCAACCCACCATCCTATAAGTGAATTCATTTTTTGTCAAAATCTTTTTAGCATTAAATGAAAAAGAATTTTACTTTACAGGCAGTATTATTCCCTGACGTGGAGTATCAATTTATTGATTGAGATGAGTCCAGATTTCAACAGCCAGTTTTTCCGGAATTCCCGGAACCTGCAAAATTTCCTCAGTTGATGCCTGCTTTAAGCCCGTCAGGCTACCGAAGTGATTCAGAAGCAGGCGCCTGCGTTTAGGTCCGATTCCGGGGACATCATCAATTTTGGAATGCAGTGTATGCTTGCGTTTGAGTTTACGCTGAAACTCTATGGCAAAGCGGTGTGATTCGTCACGGATGTTTTGCAGGAAATAAAGCACATCAGAATTACGGCGCATGCGGATTTCGTTTTTCTGGTTTGGTTTCACCACATATTCATAATCAATATTCTTACCGCGGCTTCGTCCACTTTTTCGTTCAGAACGCCCTTTTGCCAGTCCAATCAGGTCAACCTTGTTGAGGATGCCAAGTTCTTCCAGGACCTTGGCTGCGATATTGATTTGCCCTTTTCCACCGTCAATCAGGATCATGTCCGGAAGTGCACCTCCTTCAGAAAGTGTGCGGCTGTAGCGGCGTGTAAGAACTTCCTTCATTCCGGCAAAATCATCCGGACCGGAAATGCCGCGGATTTTGAATTTGCGGTAATCCTGGTTTGAGGGAGAGTTATTTTTCCAGCATACCATTGAAGCAACAGTCATTGTTCCAGAGAGGTGAGAAATGTCAAAAGCCTCCACCACCTCAGGCAGCCTGTCCAGTTTTATCTCGTACTTGACATGCTTGAGGATATCCTTGTTTTTTACGTAACGGATGCGTTTCTCTGAAAGGTTAACCTTTGCGTTGCTGTAGGCCATTGAAACCAACTCCTTCTTGCGTCCTTTCCGCGGACATCCAACATGAACACGATGGCGGGATTTTTTATTCAATGCATCTTCAAGCATTTTCCTGTCTGAATACTCGAAGGGAAGCAGAATTTCACGAGGGACAATGGATCCTTCCGGCATGTAAATCCTGTGAAGCACCTGCCCCAGCAGGTTATCATCTGATGCTTCACTGCTGTCCTCAAAAAAGAAAAAGTCTGTTCCCAGCAGCCTGCCATTGCGGATGAACAGAACCTGCACTCCTGTAGCGTCCGCTTCACGGAAAAGATTGAAAACATCCTGGTCCTTGCCCTGCACCTCAAGCACCATCTGCCTTTCAAAAATGCGGCGCATGGCCTGGATCTGGTCGCGATATTGAGCCGATTTTTCGAATTCAAGTCTTTCTGAGGATTTCTTCATTTTCTGCTCAAGGTCCTTAATAAGCACCTTGTCGCGCCCTTTGAGGAACAACCTGACCTGGCGTACAATTTTCGCGTATTCCTCTGCGGGAACAACACCCCTGCATGGAGCGAGACAGCGCTCCATCTGGAAGTTAAGGCAGGGACGGTAAGTTTTTGTGCCGTCAAGCTGCATTTTGCTGGTACGCAGCGGAAAGTAAGTCATTACTGCTTTTAAAACCTGGCGTGCATCCTTCACTGAAGGATAAGGTCCATAATACTCAGATTTGGCGTCAATTTTTTCGCGCACCAGCAATAGGCGCGGATACATTTCACCAACAGTCAGCTTGCAGTACGGATATGATTTCCCGTCCCTGAGAGCCACGTTGTAGCGAGGATGATGTCTTTTTATCAGCTGATCTTCAAGAATCAGTGCTTCTGCTTCTGTGTCCGTTACAATAAGTGACAAATCATGGATACGTGATGTCATCAGCCTGATTCGCAGGTTATGTTTGGCGGAGCTGTTGAAATAGGAACGGACACGGTTGCGGATGGATTTTGACTTGCCGATGTAAAGGATGCTGTCCTGGTCATCCTTGAAGAGATATACTCCGGGAAGGTTTGGAAGGTGGGAGAGTTTTTCTCGTACTGGAGAAATGTCTCCGCCACTTTTGCTGGAATGGCGGGTTACATTGCTCATTCGACTACTGCATCAGGTCTTCTATTGTTTCAGGAACTTTTTTCACAAATGCGTCCATTGAACCGTATTTTCCAATGTCCATTTTCAAAGCCTGCTGAATGATCACGGTGGGCGTGCCTCTCACGCCGTAAATTAATGATTTTCTTTCACCGTCCCTGATCAGCTGGTTGACCCATTGCTGGTCTTTTTCTTCTTGAAATTCCTTTCTGATTCCCAGCGAGCGTGCAAGGTAATTGGTGATTCCGGGATCAAATACATTCACGCCGTGAATGAAGCTGGCCTTGAAGAGTTCATCCTTGATCAGATCGCCCTTGCCGATTTTTCTTGCCACGTAATACAGACGCAGCGGGGAATCGTCCTGGCCTTTGAACACGATCGGAATATCAACGAATTCGATCTTGTCGGCAAATTTTTTACGAAAGTCTTTTGATGCTTTATGCAGTTTGTTGCAGTGAGAGCAGCCGAAATTTATGAATTCCTCAAAGACAACTTTTTTTATGCTGTTTGAATCAGGCTTATTTCCAACCAGTTTGTAATGACCTCGAATCTTCTCATTTGCAGAAAGCGAAAATGACAAAATCAATCCCAGGATCAGCAGCATTAATTTCGGCATATAAATTTTTATATTAAGCATTTTGTTAAATAATTTAATTTGTTGTGATGCGGTCTTAAAACATCCAAAACACCCATCCATTTCCACCGAAGGGAGAAATCTCAATGATATCAGTGCAGGAACTTAAACAGGATTTCTCGCTTCATTCAAAATGACATGGATTTTTGAAAATATGCGACAGTCTTATTATAAATCACCCCACAAAAACTGCAATATCGAGACAGCACTCATTGCGGCAGTTTCGGACCTCAGGATCCTGGGCCCAAGATATACCGGGCGCATTCCTGAGCGCAGGGACAGCTTAATTTCATCCTGGTGAAACCCTCCTTCCGGACCAATCAGCACGCGATGATGTTTAATTATATCGTCTCCGGAACTGCTTATCTTTTTCCATGAAACAGCATCGGCTGCCTCCGGAACAAGCATCCACGAGTTCGGGCATTCCGGAAGTGTTTCAAGAGCAGCGGATATATCAGGGTGAAAATGTATTTCAGGAGGAAATTGCCTTCCGCACTGTTTTGATGCCTCTGAAACTATGCGCTGCCAGCGTTTAAGATGGTGCTGCTTTTCAGAAGCACGAAATGTTTTTGGAGAATGCATTCCGCAAAACACATCCAGCCGGCTCACGCCAAGTTCAGTCGTTTTCTGAAGTATGAAGTCAAGGGCCTTTTGTTTGGGAAGTGCCTGCAGAATTTCAATGCGCAGTGAGGAAGCAGGAGGAATCGCGACAGGTTTCTGAGGAGTAAACAGCAGGCTGTTGCGGTCAAAACTTTTCAGGATTGCTTCAAATCGCTGACCTTGCTGATCCTGTACCAGGAAACTGTCACCGGGACGCAGGCGGCGGGATTTTGTGATGTGACTGGATTCCTCACCTTTGAGTTCGTACTGCTTGCCTAGATTCAGTACTCCATCAAAAATGAAATACGACATTATTTGTGATCAGGAATATTTGAATGTCAGCTTATCTTTTTTCAGGCCAATGCTGACTTCCCCTCCGTTTTCCAGTTTTCCGAAAAGGACTTCATCCGCCAGTACTGTTTCAATTTCCCGTTGGATTGTACGGGCCATCGGGCGAGCTCCAAAAACAGGATCATAGCCTTTTTTAGCCAGCCAGCTTTTTGCGGAGTCAGTCACACTTATGACGACTTTCTGCTGCTGAAGCTTCACTTCCAGTTCCACAAGCAGTTTCTCAACAACCATAAGAACCACATCTGCCGGAAGTCCGGCAAAAGTAATGATACTGTCAAGACGGTTGCGGAATTCCGGACTGAAGGTTTTTTCAATTGCTTTCTTAGAAGGTGCTTTTGGAGTGCTTTCGCCAAATCCTATCGTGGTTGAACTCATCTCCTTTGCACCGACATTGGAAGTCATTATCAGCACAACATTGCGGAAATCAGCTTCACGGCCATTATTGTCGGTCAGGGTAGCATGATCCATTACCTGCAGCAGTATATTGAAAATATCAGGATGGGCTTTTTCAATTTCATCAAGCAGCACCACGCAATGCGGATTCTTTCTCACCGAGTCCGTCAGGAGCCCCCCCTGGTCAAATCCAACATATCCTGGAGGTGCCCCGATCAGGCGGGAAACGGTGTGTTTCTCCATGTATTCACTCATGTCGAATCTTTTGAAGCTGATTCCCATGATGAAGGCAAGTTGTTTTGCAAGCTCAGTTTTCCCCACTCCGGTAGGTCCGGTGAAAAGAAAAGAGCCAATCGGGTGATCCGGCATGTGCAGACCGGCACGTGATCGCTTGATGCACTGAACCAGGGTCTTGATTGCCTTTTCCTGACCAAATACCTGCATCGTCAGTTCTTTTTCCAGTTCACGCAGCTTATCCTTGTCAGTGGTGTTCATGCGTTCAATCGGAACCCTGGCTATGCTGGCAATTACTTTTTCAACATCCGGAATTCCCACGGTTTTCCGCTTTGATCCCGTACGCAGTCTCACCAGTGAACCGGCCTCGTCGATCACGTCAATTGCCTTGTCAGGCAAAAAACGCTCATTGATGTATTTTTCTGAAAGTTCGGCCGCAGTTTTCAGTGAGTTGCTTGTGTAACGCAGCTGGTGGTGCTTTTCGTAGCGTGATTTTAGACCCTTCAGTATCTTGATCGTTTCCTCCAGAGTAGGTTCAGTGATGTCTATTTTCTGGAAACGGCGAGAAAGCGCACGGTCTTTCTCAAATATCTTTTTGTATTCATCATAAGTTGTAGAACCGATACATCGTATTTCGCCCTTGGCAAGTGCTGGTTTGAGCAGGTTTGAAATATCCATCGAGCCACCGCTGGTGGCGCCTGCTCCAATGATGGTGTGGATTTCATCAATGAAAAGGATTGTACCGGGACTTTTTTCCAAAGCTTTCAATACGGACTTTATGCGCTGTTCAAAATCTCCGCGGAACTTGGTTCCGGCCAATAATGCCCCTATGTCAAGAGCGTATACCTCTGTTTCAAGCAGCATTTCCGGCACCTCACCGTTTGCAATCTGCAGGGCAAGTCCCTCTGCCACGGCTGTTTTTCCAACTCCCGGATCTCCAACATAAATCGGATTATTCTTGCGACGCCTGCATAGGATCTGCATGGTGCGGTTGATCTCATTTTCGCGCCCGATCAGCGGATCAATGCGCTTTTCCTGTGCCAGCTGGGTTAGGTTCTGTGTGTAGAGTTTAAGCGGATTCTGTTCGATGCGCGAGTGTTCGCCTTCCTCCTCATCCTCCTCTTCAAGCCCGTCATAATCATGTCCGTCACCTTCCTCGTCTTCCACTGGAACCTTGGCAATACCATGTGAAATATAATTCAGTAAATCCAGCCGGGTTATGTCCTGTTTCTGCAGAAAATAGGAAGCATATGATTGCGATTCACGGTGAATTGCCACCAGCACATCGCCGACATCTGCCGATGCTTTTCCGGAACTGTTGACATGCATCATTGCAAGATGCAGTACTCTCTGTACAGAACGTGTCTGGCGGGGAAGCTTGTTTTCATCTACTTCTTCCTGCTGGGAAAAGAAGTCCTCCAGGTCCTGCTTGATTATGTTTGTGTCGCCTCCGCAGCTGCGGATGACATTAACCCCTGCATCGTTATGCAGCAATGCATATAGAATGTGTTCAACACATAAATATTCATGGCGACGGTCAATAGCCTCACTTTGAGCCGCCATCAAACACATTTCCAAATCTTTTGTAAACATAACCGTGATTCAGTTTTCTTCCATTGTTGCCAGCAGAGGGAATTCATATTGTTCTGCGAGGCCGTGCACTGTTTCCACTTTGGTTTCTGCTACCTCATAACTGTAAGAACCGCATACCCCAATTCCGTTGTTATGAACATGCAGCATGATGCGTGTTGCTTCGGAAAGGCTTTTGCTGAATACTGTTTCCAGTACAAATACTACAAACTCCATCGTGGTATAGTTGTCGTTATGAAGAAGTACTTTATAACTCTGCGGAGGTTTGAGCTTTTTTCGTGATTTGGTTTTTACCTGTTCATCATATTCAATATCACTCATATCTCTTCCCTCTTGTACAAGCCAAGTTAGTAGAACAAATTCCTTTCTTGATTATCAGATTTATCAAATTGCTTTTAACACAGATTTACAACTTAAGACTAAATATTTACTCAGTCAGTCAGTATTTGCAAAACTTTTCTCTAGCTTGCCTTCACTCTTTCTTCCTGCACGGAATCAGCATCCTTCAAAAAGACCCTGCTATTCGGAGGTATGCTGTGCGTCAGCCAGACATTTCCGCCTATAATCGATCCTTCTCCAACCACCACGTCTCCAAGTATCGTTGCCCCGGCATATACGATCACGTTGTTCTCAATTGTCGGATGTCGTTTTAAGTCTGGGTTAGCAAGTGAATGCTGCGGACTTAGCGCCCCTAATGTAACGCCCTGGTAGAGCCTGACCTGATCCTTGATAACCGCAGTTTCGCCAATCACGATCCCTGTACCGTGATCAATCATCAGTCCCCTGCCTATTGAGACACCCGGATGAATGTCAATTCCGGTTTTTGAATGAATATGCTCAGTCATGATTCGCGGAATCAGCGGCACGCCTCTTTGGTGCAAAAAATGAGCAATTCTGAAAACACTTACTGCCTGAAGACCAGGATATGCCAGTACAATTTCACGCTTGCTCACGGAAGCAGGATCTCCGCGGAGAATTGCCTCCACATCCTCTGACAGCACTTCACGAAGTGTCGGAAGGTATTCCAGGAATTCATTGGAAATGCTTTCTACCTGCTCTCCAAATTCCGGGTTTTCCTGGCAGCGCTCTCCCTCCAGGGAAGCTTTCCAGCAGAGTACAAGTTCAATGGCTTCCTTAAGGCGGTAGAAAATGGATACAGTCTTTTGTCCAATCAGGTGGGGTAAATTAAGATTGTCAAATGATTCCTGGCGGATCAGTCCCGGAAAAAGCAGCACCTGTATGTCTTCGGTTAAATTGATAATGCTTTCCTTTGCCGGAATATGCATATCACCGATATGTTCTATATCCGGATGTTCCTTGTATGACACCATCAATGCGTCAATCGCCTTTTGCAGCCGTTTACCCTGATCTTTGGACATGTTGTGTTTCTCTGTTTATCAGTGTTGTCAATAATTTACGGTTTTATAAAAATTATCCTGGATTGAGTTGCCCTAAACTTACTGATATGCTTTCAACGTATCTCATAATTCAGTGCTGAAGTCAAATGCAAAACTATAAAAAACAATTTGCAGAATTCCTTGTGAGCGCAGATGCACTTCAGTTCGGGGAGTTCACATTGAAGAGCGGGCGTGTCTCACCCTACTTTTTCAACTCCTCAAAATTTAACACCGGACCGCTGATCGAGCAACTTGGGCAATACTATGCTTCCGCGATCCAGCAGCACGCTCCGGACTGCAGCCTTGTTTTCGGTCCCGCCTACAAGGGAATTCCTTTGTGTGTAACTGTGGCGACAGCGCTTTCAAAAAAACTGAACCGGAATATTGGTTATTTCTTTAATCGAAAAGAAATTAAAACACATGGCGATCAGGGAACTCTTGTAGGCCAGCTTCCACAACCGGGTGATATGGCAGTAATGGTTGATGACGTGTTCACTGATGGTCATACCAAAATCGAGTCCGTAGACCTGGTTCGGGAACTCTGCAAGATTGAATTTTCCGGTGTACTGGTGGCTCTGGACCGCATGGAAAGCAGTTCCCGCGGCGAGGACGCAATTGCTGAATTTCAGCTTAAAACAGGGGTTCCCGTCTGGTCAATCATCACCATCCGGGAGGTATGCCTTTATCTGAAAAACAGGATTGTAAACGGCAATGTAGTGCTGGATGAGACCCTTTACCAGGAAATAGAACGATATCTCGAAGAACACAGTATCCGCTGAATGCAATCAATATGACAACAAAGCCTAAAAGCTTGTGCTGCTGTGTTTTTCAGTCAGAACACAAAAACCTGTACATAAACAAGCTTGATTCTGCACTCTATAACACGACATGCATCATTAAAATATTAAAATCTGCATCCTGTTATTGATAAAAAAAGGGTGACATTTTTGTCAAACTGAACTTCAATTTTAACACATTCATGCAAAAAGCACAAGAATCCGAAAGAAGTATCCAGCGCGCGAAGGTTTCATGGGAGCAGTCCAAAGAGGATTTGGAAATGGCCAAATCAATGATAAAAACTCATCCGGATACAAGCTGCCTGTTAAGCAGTCAGGCGGCAATCAATGCTTTCAGTTCAATTTTGCAGGCACACGGACATTTTCAGCTGCCGGCTTACTCTTCCACTGAAATGCTGAATCAGTGCAGTTCAGTATCTCCTGCCGTTGAGAAGGCTCGGTCTCAGTGTGCTGTGCTTGACAGTGCCCTTAATCGGGATTTGCTTGGACACACCAGTCCAAAAAATATACAGTTCACTCCGGCATTTGCCAGAACTTCTTTTGAGGCAAGCAGGAAAATACATAAAATTATCAGAGCATACTGGCAGGAAAACAGGCAGCGTTTTTTTGATCCATGATTGCTGATGTTGAAAAAATTAGGCAGGCTCTAGCTGGCTATCATCCGCTAAAGAATTCCCGAGTCCGCAAACGAGCATCTGTTTTGATACCACTGCTGGAAAGTGAAGGTGAGATTTATGTGATGCTTACTCGTCGCTCCAGTGAAATGCGTTCACACCCCGGACAGGTTTCATTTCCTGGTGGAAAGCAGGACAGCAATGACGAGGATTCCCTGCAGACGGCACTTCGTGAAACG
>JAKUUF010000044.1 GCA_022448705.1 SAR324 cluster bacterium
TTCCACACCTATAAAATCCCTGTAAAACTCTTAAATCCGACTGTTTTTGAGCGAACTGAAATACATAATATTCAGATCAAAGTTCATTGAGTAAGGCTGAAATATAGTTCTACCATAAATCTACAGGTTGGAGCTGGCTGAAAACAAGAAGGTCAATGAATCTCGTGTCATTTTTCTGGATTCTGTGAGACCTTCATACAACCATGCTTTTCCAGACCCTGATGTGTAAATAGTACCAAATGTTAGTGAAGAGGAAGAAGAGTAGGAAGTATAACCAAAACTAGCACCATATATATCTATATACTCATAAGGGGATGTGGTTGATGAGTCTGGCTGAGGCAGATTTGTGTAGTTGGTGAATAACCCCAATCGCACTGCATTTGTCGGATTAATGTAATATTCCGTTCCTCCTGAAAAATTTATTACATCTACACGTCCTTTTTCCTGCGCCTGGTAATAATCTATGTCAAAAGTATAAAGCTGAGATGGTGTTGGGAAATATGCTGCTCCGAAAGCAATGTGTAAAGGCATATTTCGTTTTAATTCAGTTTTTGTCCTGTTCATAGTAGTAGCAAGGCTTGCAGTACCAGTGCTGTTATCTGTACTGTGGTATGATAGATCAGCCTGATAAGGGGCATTAAACAATATTGTCTGGTCCAGCGCTACTCCAACAGTAAGCAGATTTAATGGACTCCACTGAGCACCAATTTTCGGCATCAGTCCGTCTTCCCTCTGTTTTTTACTTTCATAAAATACCTGATAGCTCCCATCAGTACTTTCAAGGAAATAATGCTGCTGACGCATAAAGCTGCGGTAGTGGTAATATAGAGTTAATCCAATAGAAATATCATCTCCTAAATTCATTGCCGCGGAGGGCCCCATCAGGTAGGTAATGTCCTCTGAATGCAGGCTCTGATAGTATTTTTTTACAGTACTCAGCGGATTTTCGAAGACAAGATCCTGGTGTTCAATAAACGCTTCAGGCACCACATAAGAAAAGCAGAAAGAATAAGATTTAAATTTTTTGAGCACACTAAAATAATTTGGGACCAGTGCTTCGCTGTCACGAACCCAATCTTTAGTGCCAATTGCCTGATGATAAACTGTCTTCATTTGATGCATCACGTTTCCGCTGCCGGAGAGACTGTCTCCAACCGCATATGCAATTCCACCCGGGTTATAGTAACAGCCGGTACTGTCGTCAGAAACTGCCACGTAGCTTCCACCCATTGTTGCCGCACGTTCACCGATAAGCATATTCTTGTAGTGGGCATCATCCGCATGCAGCTCAGAGGGAGTTATGCAGATGATTATCAACAAAACATTAAAGGGAAACCATAAATTGCTTAAATCTTTTTTCATTTTTCTTACCCTGAATTGAATCCAGCTCGTGTTTGCTTATGAATTCACTTAAAATTTTAATGCGGGTATCTATAGTAGGGTGAGTCTTGGAAAGGACTTTCGCCTGCCCCTGTTCCAAGTGTGGCTTCAATGATGAAAGATAATCAAGATAGCTTTGAGGATCGTATCCTGTGGAAATCAGCATTTCCAGGGCTTTTTGATCAGCATCTGCTTCGTCCTTTTTTGATAGACCTTCTTCCATAAGCATCTTAAAAGCAAGGTCATTCAGGCGCTCCAGGGCAATTTTAGCTGAAAGTGTTGCTCCTCCTAAAATCTGCGCGATACCCGAAGTCATTGAGCGGTCCGTACTCTGCAGATTCAATTGTTTTACGATGTGTTTTTGATTTATGTGCGCAAGTTCGTGTGCTAGTACTCCGGCCAGCTGCGCCTCATTACGCATTAGTTTCAAGGCACCCGTTGTTACAAAGATATAACCTCCTGGAGCAGCATATCCATTAATATCTTCCGTATCAAGAATTCCAAAATAATATCTTAATTCTGGCCTTCCCAACTGCGCAGAGATCCCTGTACCGATTTGAGAAACATAATTGACTTTTTCCTCGTCTTTGTAGATAGGGTATTTCCCAAGAATTTTTGCCGCAACTCCCCTGCCAAAATCAATTTCCTTTTCTGTGCCAGCTTCCTGGTTTTTCCAGAATATATGATTGGCCCGCAGACGAAATTCATGTGCATGAATCTGCAGTGTAAAACTAAAGGCAGCTGTACAAAAGCCCAGCAACATAAGTAGCCACCGAATCATTTTTCTTTATTCCGAAAATGTAACAAACTGAACAGAATTCTCTTCATCTGTGGGTTGCTTTTCCAGCCATTCCAATGCCAAATAGTCTGTCTTATACGGACTGATTTTCTGCCCCTTTTTGTCAACAAGCCCCTTTACACCGACTACAGCGGTAAATGTTCTCAAACGAACCCTTTTCCCTGAAGACGATTGAAGACGGATTTTTTGACTCAAAATCGATTTCTTGATACCCACCGGAATATCAGAAATCTGTCCACGCATTAGCCATCCCTGATTTTCTCCAACTTCAACTTTCTCCCATAACCCTTTTGTCTCTTTTGAAAGAACTTTTGTCCCACGTGATAACTTTGTAAGAACCTTGCTGCTTATTTTGGGCTGATCACGTAATGGAGCTCCTAAGCCTTTGATATAACGAGTCATTTCTTTTCCAGAAATTGCAACAGTAAATGGCCATGAAAACAAAACAATTACTGCAGTAAAATATATGCAAAATTTATTTCTCAACAATTTTGAATCAAATAGACTTAGATGAAGCACTGCTTTTTTTATGAAAAAATAATGGAATGATAAAGAATACTACCCCAACACTAATGAAACAGTCAGCAATGTTGTTGACAAAAAAGCTAGTTTCATACCAGCGGAAGTGGAAGAAATCTGTTACGTAGCCGTAAACCACACGATCAATTAAGTTACCTGCTGCTCCTGGAATTACGCAGGCCAATCCTGAACGAGTGTAAAAATCTAGTTCATCCCAGTATCTGGTTTGGTAATAAAGCATAGCCACTGTTGCTACCAATGAAACTCCAACCAGCAGCGGTATTCTAATTGAATCGGAATAATCAGCCAAAAAACTAAAGCTTACACCGCGGTTTTGTACATGGGTCAGGTCCAAAAAATTTTTTAACAGCCCGCTAGTTTCATATAAAGGTATATTGGCCCTGACCCAAATTTTTGAACCAAGATCCAATCCCAAAAAAACGATCATTATTAACCAGTTTAACCTGAATGAAGGTGATTTGATTTTCTCAGAAATACTCAATTGATTACTCTGCCTTAGAAATTAAGTCAGCAATTTTGACTGGTTTCTGTTCATGAAGAATCATATCCCTGATCACAACTTTATCTTCAGCTAGTTCTTCAGGAAAGAGCAGAATTGCTTTTGCTGCTCCAGATTCATTAGCCTGTCGCATAGTTTTTTTCATTTTTTTCATGCTGAAATTACAGTCAACAACAGACCCTCGCATGCGTAACTCTGCCGCGATCTTTAATGCTATCCCCACCTGTTCACTGGCGAATGGTATAATTGTATAATCCAGTTTTCTAGGAAGTTCCGGGAAACGTCCCAACTCCTTCAAAACGTCCAAAACAACAACATCACCAAAGCCGAATCCTACTGCCGGGACTGTTTCACCTCCGAATGCAGAAAGCAGCGAATCGTATCTTCCTCCACCGCAAATTGCGCGATGCTTTTTCTCTGGGCTGTTAACCTCAAAAACTGCTCCTGTGTAATAAGAAAGTCCTCTTACAATGGAAATATCGAATTTCAGGTAGCCTGAGCATCCTGCAGTATCCATCATATCCATCAAGCTATGCAACTGCTCTACTCCTGTAGTATCGCTCAAGTTTTCTTCAAGATCCTTTAAGTCTGTGTTTGAAAGATACTCATTAAGTTGTCCCACTTGTTTTGCAGACATCCCTGTATCTTCCAGCATAGCTACCAATGCCTCGGAAGAAATTTTGTCGCGTTTATCAAGAATGACCATGACTGTGCTGTGAAGATCCTCAGGCACATTTATTTGAGTTAAAATCGCGTTTAGAATTCGACGATCATTGATAAAAACTTTAAATTCTTTTTTTGTAAGTCCCATGGATTCACATGCAGAAATCAGCAGCATTAGAATTTCTGCCTCTGCCAAAATATGTGGTTGGCCGATAATGTCAGCATTCCATTGAAAGTGCTCACGGCGTCTGCCTTTAGTCATTCTTTCATAGCGAAAGCATTGAGGCATAGAAAACCACTTTATCGGGAAGGATAATGATTTATTATGCTGAAGAATCAGCCTGGCAAGTGAAGGAGTCATTTCCGGCCGCAAGCTTAAACGTCTCCCGCTCTTGTCCTCAAAACTGAAAAGCTGCTTGCTGATTTCATCACCTGCTTTTCGGATGTAGAGGTCCTCATGTTCAAGAACACAGGTATCGTATTCTTCAAATCCCGCCTGGACTGAGGTTCTTCGCCAGATTTCAAATAACCAGTTGCGCAATCGCATCTCTTCCGGAAAGAAGTCCCGAGTACCCTTAACAGGCTGCAAATCAATCATATTTTTTTACCAAGTTCCTTCTTTTAAATTTCTTGCCGTTCACCCCTGAGTACTATTAAAAGTGAATTCTGTTATTTTTTTAAAATCCTCCCATGCCTGGGGCATTGCAGAACGATTACGTAAGAGATAAGACGGGTGAAAAGTAGGCAATACTGTCCATTTCTCATACTGCTTAATCTTTCCACGTGCTTTAGTAATGCCTGGTACATCCGGAATTAATGTTTTTGTAGGGATATTTCCAAGAGTTACTATTAACTTTGGATTCAATATTTCTATTTGCTGTTTAATGATGGGAAGACAGCAAGAAATTTCTGCAGGGTTAGGATTCCTGTTGTCAGGAGGGCGGCATTTTACAATATTTGTGATATAAACATCATCGCGCTCAATCCCTATTGCGCTGATCATTTTTGTCAATAACCTGCCTGCACGTCCCACAAAAGGTTCGCCCTGAGTATCTTCATCTGCACCTGGTCCCTCGCCTATGAACATTACTGGAGGATTTGACAAACCTCTGCCAAAAACCAGGTTCTTCCTGGTTTTTCCTAAAGCACACTTTTGACATGCTTTATACTTTTCAAAAAGCTCAGAAAGAGAGTTAATTTTTTTTGCTGAGTCCTGAGGCTTTGCTATTTGAGCAAAAGTCTGGGTTATATTCTGTTGTTTTAAATTAAGTACTTTATTTTGATCAGTTATATCTGCTGGTTCAGGATTGATTCCAATTTCAGTATTCTCTTTTGGACTTTCTTCATACTTTTCTGACTTTTCTGAGGGTTTATTTTTAGTTTTGCATGTTCCTTCAGAAATTCCATTTTCTATAGAGATCATTTCTTCTAAACCATCAATCACACTTTTCAACTCAAAATCAGGCAGGGCTCCAATATTAATGTATTTAAGTCCTTTCTTATTCAGAGAAAGCAACTGATTTTCAATTTGAAGCAGCAAAGAAGAATAATTCAAACTATTATCCAGTGAAGTGTTACTATATAAACTGATGATTTAAGTTTAAATTATATTGATTCCAGAATTCTTACAATCTTCTACCTAATTTTTCAGAAAAATCTAATCAAAGTATAAATTGAATCAAATATGAAAATTTAAGACTACAATATGTATCGGCTCAAATCCTGATTTTTTAGCAGGTTTGAGAGTCGGCTTTGAATATATTGCGGAGTCACTGAAATTTTTTGATCCTTCAATTCCGGAGCAGTAAAACTGACTTCTTCCAGCAATTGTTCCATAACAGTATGAAGTCTTCGGGCACCAATATTTTCAGAATCTTCATTTATTTGACATGCAATTTCAGCAATTTTGTCAATTGCGTCTTTAGTAAATTCCAGCTTTACACCCTCAGTCTTCATCAGGGCGGTATATTGAACTATCAGCGCATTTTTTGGTTCAGTAAGGATACGTACAAAATCTTTTTTGTTAAGTGAAAGCAGTTCAACTCTTATTGGAAACCTTCCCTGCAGTTCTGGAATCATGTCAGACGGTTTTGTAAGGTGGAAAGCCCCTGCGGCAATGAATAGAATATGGTCTGTTTGAACTGGTCCGTATTTTGTGTTTACGGTAGATCCTTCTACAATAGGCAGCATGTCGCGCTGCACTCCTTCTCTGGAAATGTCCGGACCTTGTGAATGGCTTCGGCGTGAAGCAATCTTATCAACTTCATCCAAAAATATAATTCCGCTTTGTTCAACTCGCTTTACAGCTTCCCTGGAGACTTCCTCCATGTCTATAAGCTTGCCTACTTCTTCCTGCTGCAGGATATTGCGTGCGTCTTCAATGCTGACACGACGACGCTTTGACTGCTTGGGCATCATGTTAGCAAGCATATCACGAATGTTTATATCCATGTTGTCATTCGTGGAAATCGGCATAAACTCCATTACTGCACCTGAAGGCCTTTCAGCTACGTCCAGTTCAACAATCCTTTGATCCAATTCACCTGAACGAAGTTTCTTGCGGAACTTTTCTCGTGTCGGATTTGGTGCTGCTTTTTCTTCAGAATCATCCTGTTTGTCTCCTGCAGGTGGAAGCAACAGATTCAGCAGACGTTCTTCAACCATTTCTCTAGCTGCGTCCTGTTTCCGTTCCATCTGCTCCTGTCGCACCATGTTGACCGAGTTATCAGTCAAATCTCGAATCATTGACTCAACATCACGCCCCACGTAGCCTACTTCAGTAAATTTGGATGCTTCAACTTTTATAAAAGGAGCGTTCACCAGCCTGGAAATACGACGGGCAATTTCAGTTTTACCTATACCAGTTGCACCAATCATGATTATATTTTTTGGCAAAATCTCATCTTTTAAGTCTTCTCCCAGTTGCAGTCGTCTCCATCGATTGCGCAGGGCGATTGCCACAGCTTTCTTTGCATCTGTCTGACCAATGATATATCGATCAAGCGCGTCAACAGTCTCCTGCGGTGTCATATTGTTTTCGGTTGGTGTTATCATGAGTTTAGAATTTCAATTCTTCGAAAGTTATCTTGTCATTGGTATAGATACAAATATCTGAAGCTATTTTCATTGATTTTTCTGCAATTTCCCGAGGACTTAGCTTGGTGTCAATCAAAGCTCTGGCTGCGGCCAGTGCATACATTCCACCAGAACCAATTCCAATAAGTCCGTCATCCGGTTCAATCACATCTCCGTTTCCGGAAATTACAAGTGAGGCTTCTGCACTTGAAACAGCAAGCAGTGCCTCCAGGTTACGCAGCATTTTGTCAGTTCGCCATTCTTTGGCCAGTTCAACTGCAGAGCGCAGCAGTTTTCCATTGTACTGCTCAAGTTTTTCATCAAATTTTTCGAACAGTGTGAAAGCATCTGCTGTGGAACCGGCGAATCCGGCTATAACTTTGCCGTCAAAGGTGTTGCGCAATTTTCGGGCAGATGGCTTCATGATGGTGTTCTGCATAGATACCTGGCCGTCACCAGCCATTACCACGCAATTGCCTTTGCGCACGCTTAGAATAGTCGTCATATAATAATTTTCTTAAAGTTTCCTGATTTTGAGAGATTATATCTTACCAGTTGGAAAGGCATTGTCCAGACGAGAGATGGATGCCTGATCAATGCTAGAAGACTGCCAGTCAATCAATCGTTTGGCAAATTCTGAAAATAGGAGACAATGTATTTATAACCGCTCCAAAGAGAAATTCCGGTCGCAACCCACAGCATCATAATCCCGATTTCATGACAAGGTAGACCGATTGTGTTGTAGTGTATGATCAGGAAACCAACTGCGACCATCTGTGTTATTGTTTTACTTTTTCCTCCACTGCTTGCAGCAATAACTTCCCCTTCTGCTGCTGCAATTGATCTTAATCCGTTGATAATCAATTCCCGTGCTATCAGGATTACTGTCAAATATGCAGGGGCTCTTCCCATTGCAACCAATAGAATCAGCAAAGAACAAATTAATATTTTATCTGCGACCGGATCCAGCAGTTTTCCTATCTTAGTTGCTTTGCCCTGATGTCTTGCAATCACACCATCCCAATAGTCTGTCAGACAGGCAATTAAAAATACCATCCATGTTCCAAGCAGAATCCATTGATCGTCTTCTCCAATAACCATGCCTGCATAAATAAACGGTACCAATACCACACGCAGCGTGGTCAAATGGTTGGCGGTAAGCCATTTTGAGAAAAAAGCAACCATCAAAAAAATTCCTGTCTTGAGTTATTTTGGCTTTCCGGTTATGATGCGTCGATTCAGCAAAAAAAGCAATTTACCATTGATCCGTTCTGAATATTTTGAAGAAAATTCTTGATTACCTCTCAAACCCGGGAAAGATATTATTATTGATCACTTATGCGATTTACCGTAATTGGATGGAATTTTAAAAATACACCGATTGAAGTCCGGGAAAGACTAGCCTTGACACGGGATCAGCAAATTGAGCTGGCAAACCGGCTTAAAGAAAGCTTCAAACTGGGTGGTATTGTAATACTAAGTACCTGTAACCGTACAGAATTCTTCCTTGCCAATGCAGAGCAGCAGCTAAATCAGATTATTGAAATGCTGCAGAAATATTGGAATATTCCTGACCTTCGTGAAAGCATCTACATTCTGCAAAATCTTGACGCGTCAAGACATTTGTTCAGGGTCGCATCCAGTTTAGACTCCATGGTACTTGGAGAACCCCAGATTCTAGGCCAACTTAAAGATACTTTCCATTGTTTCAGTGAGGCGGAACTAACAGGCAAATTGCTTCACCCACTATTCACACGTGCATTTTCCACGGCAAAACGGGTACGTACAGAAACCACTGTTGCAAGTAACGCAGTTTCTGTAAGTTATGCCGCAGTAGAACTGGCAAAGCACATTTTCGAAGATTTATCCAAACAAAGTGTAATTGTGATTGGTGCAGGAGAAATGGCTGAGCTGGCTGTTCAGCATCTGATGCGGAGCGGAATTTCACAGTTATTTGTAACCAACAGGACATTTACCAGTGCAGCAGAGCTGGCAGAAAAATTTCAGGGACTTGCAGTTCCTTTCGAACATCTTAACCGGCATCTCCATCAGGCAGACATTGTAATCAGCTCAACGGGAGCTCGAAACTATATCATCACACAAGAACTGGTAAAAAAGTGTTTGCTTAATCGCAAGGGTAATCCCATGTTTTTTATAGATATTGCAGTTCCAAGGGATATTGACCCTGAAATAAATAAGCTGCATGGAACTTTCTGCTACGATATTGATGATTTACAAACAATTGTTTCGCAAAACCAGGAGGAACGAAAAAAACAATCCATAAAGGCTGAAGAAATAATTGAAGAGGAATTATCCAAATTAGAAATATGGTTCAGGTCTCTTTCTGCAGTCCCGACCATTAGAAGTTTGCGCAAAGCATTCCACTCCACTGCTGAAGAAGAACTGCAGAAAGTTTTTCGACGAATTAAGAACCTGCCTGAGTCTGAGCGTAAAGAAATTGAGCAGTTTGTTCACAGGCTTGTAAACAAACTTTTGCATGATCCGTCACGAAACCTGAAACAGCTGGCACAGGAAGAAGACTCCCACCTCCACATGGAATCAATTGCAAAATTGTTTGATTTAAGTCCTGCTCCTTTAGGAAAGACCACACAACAACAGCCCAGACTTAAAATCATAAAATCATGACGCATGCCTAACGCTTTATCGATAAGCGGCAAAAAAAATCCTACCTTAACAATCGCAACAAGAGGCAGTACCCTCGCGCTTTGGCAGGCAAACTGGGTAAGGGAAAAAATTCTTGAACAGCATTCTGAAATTAATGTTGAATTATTAACCGTAACAACTGCCGGAGACCGTAACCAGCAGCAACCCCTGGCAGAGATTGGAGGAAAAGGACTTTTTGTCAAAGACCTTGAAAACGCTTTGCTTGACGGCAGGGCTGACCTTGCAGTACACAGCATGAAGGATGTGACCAGCATTTTACCTGAAGGGCTGGAAATTTCTGTTATCGCTGAAAGAGATGACCCCCGGGATGCCTGGATTTGCCCAAAATACGGAAGTATTGAAAACTTACCCAAAGGTGCAACTGTTGGAACAAGTTCATTGCGTCGGACTGCTTTCTTGAAACATCACAGACCTGATATAGAAGTCCGCAGCTTACGTGGTAATGTGCCTACGCGGCTTGGTAAACTCGATAGAGGAGAAGTTGATGCCATAATTTTGGCCGTATCCGGATTAAAGCGAATAAATCTAGAAAATCGCATCACTGAAATTTTTCCAATGAAATGGATGCTTCCCGCAATCGGGCAGGGAGCAATTGGAATTGAAACCAGAACAGGAGATCATGGCACTCTGAGTTTGGTAGAGCACATCAATGATCCTGTTACTCATGGCTGTTTGCTTGCAGAGAGATCTTTGCTAACGGAGCTTGAGGGTAATTGTCAAATTCCATTAGCAGGCTATTGCATCAACAAAGTTGAGGAACTGCACTTAAAGTCCGCGCTTTGTGACCCTGAAGGTACATTATTGATAGAATATGAAGCGCGAGCTCAACCACATAATGCTGTAAGTCGTGGTAAAGAATCCGCAGAATGGCTTCTGAACAATGGCGGTGATCAAATTTTACAAAAGTCACAAGCTGCATTAAAATGAGTTAAACTCTAAATTCTTCATATCATTAACTCTGTAACCTTTGTTATGAAAAAATGAGCGCTTTCTGGAAAATCGCAGTAATTGGAGCCGGTCCCGCAGGATTTTACTCTGGTGGAGAGCTTTTTCGTCAAAATTCATGGCCCATCAAAGTGGA
>JAKUUF010000045.1 GCA_022448705.1 SAR324 cluster bacterium
TCTTGGTGTGATTGCCCGTAAGAAATAATTTATCGGCACTTATATTCACGGCTGGCTAGAAAGTACTGAGGTTCCAAAGCGTCTGTTGACATTGGTTTCACCAGAACCTTTTGACATTCCATTTTCTTTTCAGCAAACTAAGGAACGTGAAATGGAAGAGCTGGCAATTTTTCTGGAAGAATATTGCGATGTGGAATCAATTCTCAGTAATTAAAAGAGCTCTATTTTTGGCTAGGCTATCATGACAGATACAATAATTGAACTGGAGACTGAAAGAACTGCAGGGGGAATCAAAATCCCTAAGCGTCCAAAAATCAAACAGGGAGCTTTTCAAATTTATACTGGAGAAGGCAAGGGTAAAAGCACTGCTTCTCTTGGACTTATGCTGCGAGCACTTGGATCTGGAATGCATGTGTATTATTTGCGTATGCTCAAGCCTCGCTGGAAAACCGGTGAATTGAAACTTTGTCCAAACGATTTCCATCCTAACCTTACTTTTAAGAACGTTCCTCATTATTGGGCACTTTGTGTCAGCAAAACAATTCCTGAAGATGTGGAAACGATGAAAGAAAAAATGAAGCCTGAAATGGAGGATCTGCACCTTCAAGTGAAATCCGGTAAGTATGATCTGATTATTGCAGATGAGATAAATTATTGTATTTATAGAGAACTGCTTTCACTTGATAAAGCTATTAAAATTGTGGATGATCGTCCTGAAAATGTGGAACTTGTTTTTACCGGGCGTCATGCTCATCAAAAACTCATTGAGCGTGCGGACCTGGTTACTGAAATGAAGAAAATAAAGCATCACTTCGACAAGGGAATTCGTGCCAGAATAGGTATTGAATTCTAACCCCCCGCCCTTTGTATTTTAATCAACAACTCAGAGCATATACATTAAGCAGTTTTTTCTGCAACTGATTATGTAACAGTTCTTTGGTTGTTTTGAGAATCTTATTGATTTTTAACTACATGCTTTTCGCAAGAGTTTATTTTCCTTTTGCCCTGGGCTATGCCATTTCCTATTTTTATCGTAATGCCAATGCGATAATTGAAAGTGATCTGGTTGATGAACTTGGACTTGGTCCTGCTGATTTGGGGCTTTTGACTAGTGCCTACTTTTTTTCATTTGCGGCATTTCAGCTTCCCTTGGGTATTTTGCTCGATCGATACGGTCCACGACGCACTGAAGCAGCATTGCTTTTATTTGCAGCTCTGGGGGCATGGATTTTCTCTAATTCAGAAACATCTACAGGGTTGATTGCAGGCAGGTTGCTGATTGGATTAGGAGTTTCAGCATGCTTGATGGCAGCCTTCAAGGCCTTTGTAATCTGGTTCCAAAGCGAACGGCTGCCGATGATAAACGGCTTGCAAATGGTTGCCGGAGGATTGGGAGCATTGGGTGCAACCACTCCTTTGCAGAATTTTCTTTCCGTCACGGACTGGCGCGGTGTTTTCTCAGGCCTTGCCATCATTACAGTTTTTGCTTCAATTTGTTTATGGCTTGTTTTGCCGGAACATCATAGTTCTGCAGACAAAAAACCTGAATTCAAAACGCAGTTGAAAGAAATGGGAACGGTTTTCCGCAGCCCCGTTTTCTGGAGTATCGCGCCTTTAACAGCGCTTTCAAATGGAGCATTCCTGGCAATTCATGGCCTTTGGATAAAACCATGGCTGAGGGATGTGGCAGGTCTCGGCGAGCAGGATTCATCTCAATTATTATTCTCAATGACACTGTCTGTAATTACGGGTTATTTTCTGCTTGGAATTTTCACAGAACGGCTTTCCCGTTTTTTTGATATGCAGCCGATTTCAGTAGGTGTTTTTGGAATGATTCTGTTTTCGTCAGCCCAGTTCTCACTTGCCTTTGGCTGGTCAGCAAGTCCATTGTTGCTGGTAACAATGCTTGGATTCCTGGGAACTTCATGTATATTAACCTACGCCGGATTAGCTCAGATATTTCCAAAAAAATACTCCGGAAGAGTAAGCACAATCCTGAATGTACAGGTTTTTATGGGGGCTTTTATAATTCAATGGGGTATAGGAGAAATTATTGAACTCTGGCCATTAACCGAATCAGGCTATGACCCTGCAAGCTACAGGGTTGCCATCAGTGCAGTGGCGTTGCTGCAGGTTTCAGGATTGGTTTGGTATTTTATTTCCCAACTTTTCATCAAAAGAAAGCTTGATGCATCCTGACAATTATCTGATTTTTTCAAAGAGTTGGGTAATTTCTTTGATTTTCAATTCTGCATTTTTTTTATTTTTTGATGTAATTGCATCATTGACGCAATGCTGCAGATGACTTTCTAATATTCCAGATTCAATTTTACGCAATGCTCCTGTAACAGCCCTGATTTGTGAAAGCAGGTCCATGCAATAACGCCTTTCTTCAATCATTGTTTGGATTCCCCTGACCTGTCCTTCAACCTTTTTCAGGCGTAGAAGCTGGTCTTCATGACTTGGATGCATATCAAACTCCAGAAAAAAGAGATTTTGATAACATACCTTATGGGGGTATAAAAAAGGTGTCAAGTGAAATTCAGGAGAAAGCTTACAATTTCCGTCTGTAAGTTTGTGATTGTATTATGCCGCAGGTAACAGTTATTCTTCCGACCTGGAATCGTGCAAAATGGTTGAAAACATCCATTGAATCCGTACTGTCACAGACATTTCAGGATTTTGAGTTGATTGTGGTGGATGATGCTTCAACCGACTCTACAGGAAAAATTCTCGAAAGCTATTCCGGAAAAATAAGGACAATACTTTTGCCTGAAAACCTTGGAGTCAGTGCTGCTCGAAATACTGCAATTGTGCAAAGCGACAGTAAGTGGATTGCCTTTCTGGATTCAGATGATTATTGGCATGCCGAAAAATTAGAAAAACAAATCAAACAAACCAGACTTTGTCCGGAATATCAGATTCATTTTACTGATGAAATCTGGATCAGAAATGGAATAAGAGTAAATCCGAAAAACAAGCATCGAAAAAGGGAAGGCTGGATATTTAAGCCAAGTTTGGCTCTTTGTCTTATGGCCCCTTCAACGGTGATGTTGCACAGGGAATTGCTGGAAAGACACGGAATGTTTGATGATGCCCTTCCTGTCTGTGAAGACTATGATCTTTGGCTCCGTTTGACCGCGTATCATCCTGTGGCGCTGCTGAATGAAAAATTGATGACCCGTCACGGAGGGCATTCGGACCAACTGTCGAGAAAACTATGGGGTATTGATCGCTTCCGTGTACAGTCGCTGCAGAAAATATTAAGTCAGGAAAATCTCCGTTCCGGAGATCGCACTGCAGCAATCCGGATGCTTAGGAAAAAATGCGAAATTTTGATCAAAGGTTTCCGGAATCGTGGTAACATGAAAGAGATTCGTGTCTATCAAAACATTGCTCAAAAATATTCAGATATCTAAACAATAATCTTATGGATGCAGTAAATGAAAATTATAAAATACGACCGGCTGAACTTGATGATGTCCCCGAAATTTTTGTTTTGATCAAAGAACTGGCTGATTACGAACGTCTATTAGATGAAGTAGTTGCAACAGAAGAGCTGCTCGAGGAAACTTTGTTTGGAGAAAATTCTAATGCTGAAGTTCTTCTTGCTTACAATGCGAACCAAGTTTTGGGGTTTGCATTATACTTCCATACGTTCTCAACTTTTCTGGGTCGTCCAGGAATTTATCTGGAAGATCTTTTTGTGAGGGAGTTTGCCAGGGGCAAAGGCATAGGGGAAGCGCTTCTGCGAAGGTTAGCCAAGTGTGCCCTGGAAATGGAAGGAGGGCGCTTGGAATGGTCAGTCCTTGACTGGAATGAACCGGCAATCAGTTTTTATAAGAAAATGGGAGCTGTACCTTTGAATGAATGGACAACGTTTCGTGTGACTGGAGAAAAATTAAAGGAACTGGCTGCACTATAATGAAAAATAATTTATCTGTTTTTTAGATAATTAATAAGCACTCACATATTATTTACTATAATTTTTGAATCATGGATTTAAGTTGTCACCTCATGCTTTTTTGATTCCTCTACTTCACTTTTAGTGGATTTAGTTTTTCTCTCCTGATCAATCTGGTCAAATACTTTCTGCAAAACACTATTTGTCAGCCCATGCGAAGTGTCGTCTACAAAATCCTTGCACAGTTCCACTGCTTCATTGATAACTACACTGTGAGAGAGTTCCGGATGATGGTATAGTTCATATACAGCCAGTCTTAATATATTCCTAACCGTAGTCGAAAGTCGGCTCAGCTTCCAGTGTTCCAGGTTTTTTCGTAAATAACGGTCAAGATATTTACGGTGCTTGAGGGTTCCCTCAATCAGTTCACGGGCAAAAGCCTTAACTTCAGAACTTGTTTCAAGCTGGTCCAAAAAGCGATCTGCATGCTTCATGGCTTTGCTTTGAATCAGCTCTGCCTGATAAAGTGCCTGTACAGCATATGATCTAGCCTGGTGGCGCATCTAGGAGGGGCTGAAATATTGTTTTTAATTCTTAAGCATATGATGTACTTCCCTTGACTATATAAAGCATCGCTTTCGAAAAATTCTATTTTCTCAGGTTGTCATGGCAACATGTAGTTTTTGGACAAGAGCCTGATTGTAGCCGTGTGAAGTCATGTTGGCAACAACTCGTCCCCTCAGGGGATATCCAAGCAGATACAGGTCGCCGATCAGGTCCAGAATTTTGTGTCTGACAAATTCGTCAGGATAACGCAGCTCAGTATTTATAACCTTGCCGTCATGCATGATAATATGAGAATCAAGATACCCGCTTCCAACTGTTCCTGTTTTTTGTGCAATATCTATGTTCTCAAAAGTGTTGAATGACCGCGCAGGGGCGATATCGCTTTCAAAGGAATCTTTTTCAGAATTAAAGGTAAGTTTCTGTTCTCCAATAGGTGAGGCATAATCTACGCGCATCTTTACCTCAAATCCGTCAAAAGGTTCCACGTAAAGGTGTTTTTCATCAATTTTTTTACGTCCGACCTGTATTGGTTCCAAAACCACTGCGTCTTTAACAGCACCATCCTGGTCCTGAACACCAGCTTCGTTGATAAGTTCAGTGAAATGGTTTGCCGAACCGTCAATGTTTGGAATCTCTTCATCCACCTTGGCCAAAACGTTGGTAATTCCAGCCATGCTTAATGCTGCAAGCAAATGTTCAACTGTTCTTACTTTGCGGTTATCACGTGCTAATACAGTGGAGTTGGCACTGAAGGACTGTTTAGCTACAGACTGATCAAAATTCTCAATATTTGTGATATGTGCCGGCAGAGACGTTTCATCTAAAGTTTGAAAAATAATTCCACTGTTTGAATCCAGCGGACTTAAAATTACTCCAGTGTTTCGTCCGGTCAGCAGGCCTTTACCGTTTAGAACAACGTTATTTTTCAGGGTACGTTGTGGGCGATCTGAATCTTTGAGCTGTATTGCTCCGGAAGGTATTATGGGGTTGATGATCCTGGCTACTTCCATTTGGGTATCTGAGGCCAGATCCTTTTTTTTCTCCGGAGGTTTGTTTGACAGCACAACTGCAATTTTATCAAGCAGTATTTCGAGCTGGAGCGGTTTCTCCATGAAATCAACAGCACCCTTCTTAATTGCATTTACTGCAGCATCAATACCTGCATGACCGCTCATCATGATCACAGGAAGGTCAGGGTGAGTCTCTCTCAATGTGCTGAGAATGGCCATTCCGTCTGTTCCCGGGAGCCAGATATCCAGCAGTACCAGGTCCGGAGTTTGTTTTTCCAGTTGATCATAAAAAACTTCTGAGTTCTGACAGGTAATTGCAGGATAGCCTTCATCGGAAAGAACACTCTCCAGGATATCCCTTATGGCAGGTTCATCATCTACAACGTAAATAAGTTGTGATTTAGACATGGTTTCAGGTTTATTGAGATTATTTTTTGAGGTTGTTCAGTTTCAAAATTTAAATTTCATCCGCTGTCCTGTTTTAAGCCGAAGTTTTGCGGCCCGTCCTGCGGCAATCTCCAGAACAAAATTTACTGGAACCGGAGAGGTCATTACTTCAGGCTCATCCCTGGAATTAGCAGGCTTAGCATTATGAATGATATGCACAATCCTGTGGTTGTCCAGCCAGATAATATCCAAAGGAAACTGCATGTCTTTCATCCAGAAACGATGCGGTTTTCGTTTCTCAAAAACAAACAGCATCCCCCAACCTTTTTTCAGAGAGGTACGTTTCCCCAGTCCAAGGCTTCTTTTTTTAAGCGTGTCTGCGACCTCAACGGGAATTTCCTCTCCTGTGGAAGTTGTTACAATGGCGTGAGAGTAAACAATTTCCTCAGCGAAAGACTGGTTAAATGTGAATAATTGAATAATACAGAGAGAAACATTAATAGAAATGAAAATAGTCTTCCGCAAATTCATGCATTTGCCATGGCGAGTTTTGTCAGTTTCTTTTTCACCATTTTTTGCTTCAGTACAGGCAAGTGATCAATAAATAAAATACCGTTTAAATGATCGATTTCATGCTGAAGACAAATTGACATCATTTCTTCAGCTTCCATTTGATGGATATTCCCCTTAACATCCTGGTATTCAACCGAAATTTTTTCAGCACGCTCAACATCACCCCTGAAATCAATCACGCTGAGACAGCCTTCTTCAGAGACAGTCGACCCGTATTTCTTTAATATTTTTGGATTAACAAAGATATGTGGTTCCCTGAGGCTAATGTCTTCCTCTCCACTTTTTAAATCGATCACTATTATTTGTTTGAGGATGCCTGCCTGGATCGCTGCAAGCCCGATTCCGCTGGACACGTACATTGTTTCCAGCATGGATTGCGCGGTATTATCAAGGCTTTGATCAAAGTCTGTCACCGGTAAAGCTTTTTTCCTCAATACCGGGTCAGGGAAAGTATGAATATTAAGCAGTGCCATTCCTTTATTTGAACTGTAAACCTTAGTCAAATACAAATTTTCATTTTATTAGGATTTGATTCTAACCAAAGTGCAATGTAAACACAAACTAACAAGAATATAATTAACAAAGCGCTTGCTTTGTGTTAAACAGTACTGTCAGACTTAGCATACTTTTTGACTGAATCACTGCTAAAATTCTATCGCTGAAAAATTAGAGCACAATGAATACAGGATTTTATACTAATCCCATCTTCCTGGAGCACGATACAGGTTCTCATCCGGAAAACGCCAATCGACTGCGGGCCATAACAGACAGGCTTGAATCTGAGGGGATGCTGGAGAAACTCAAGCTGCAGTCCGGACGTCCTGCAACCATTCAGGAATTGAAAATGGTGCATTCAGAAAAACTGATTTCCGACGTTGAAGCGGCATCCGAAAGTGGTGCCAGAAATCTGCATACGCCGGATTGCGTTATTTCTCCACAAACTTATAATGCCGCACTGCATGCAGTGGGATCTGTGATTGAGGGAGCAGTTGAGGTGGCGGAAAGACGATTTGACAACGCCTTCTGCGCAGTGCGCCCGCCGGGACATCATGCGGAAAATGATTATGCAATGGGATTTTGTTTTTTTAACAACATTGCCCTTGCCGCTGAATTTTTATGCTCAGAGATGGGTTTCAAGCGTGTACTGATTTTTGATTTTGATGTGCATCATGGTAACGGTACTCAGCATCTTTTTGAGGAGCGCGATGAGGTGTATTTCGTAAGCATGCACCAAGACCCTCGTACCTGTTATCCCGGAACAGGTTATGCAGATGAAAGGGGAAAAGGCGCAGGTGCCGGATATACTCTGAATGTTCCTGTTATGGCCGGAACGGGAGACGAAGAATATTTGCAGATTTTTTATGATCAAGTACAGCCGAAGATGGAAGAATACAAACCGGACTTTATTTTAGTTTCTGCCGGATTTGACGCGCACAGGGACGATCCTCTTGCCTCACTTAACCTCACAGAACATGCATACATGGTATTGACTAGTGAACTCAAAAAATTGGCTGAGAAGTTTGCGGAAGGCAGAATCATAAGCATGCTTGAAGGAGGTTATGATTTAAATGCGCTTTCATCCAGTGTCCGGGAACATTTGAATATTTTACAGTCAGAGGATTAACAATTCCGGAACTGTTTTTATTTCAGCATTTGCATTAAGGATTCAGCCCCTATTCTCAAGTGGTATTTCCCGAAATTTATTGCCGGGCGATTGTTTCTCAAAGCATATCCTCCGGGTTCTCCGGAATTTTATATTCACTGCTGTAAAGGAAATAGGGGATTCCTCCCAACAGAAAAACTCCAAGCTGGACTATGATGAAGAGGTTGAAAATATCTGCTCCTCCGGAAAGTCCGGCAAGCTGATACAGGGACTCGAAGGCTACATGTCCGATTCCAATCCCGCCGGGAGCGATTGGTATTGCCACAGTGATTAAACCAATAGGCATCAGGAAAAACTGAGTTGCCAGGTTCATTTCTTTAACACCAATCAAATGTGCCACCTGGAAGAAAATCAGGGCGATCAAGCTGTGTATGCCTATGGCAAGCACCAAAGTCAGCAGCAGGGTTTTTTTCTGATGCTGAAATCTTTTGAATGCAGAATAAACTTTGATAGTGAGTTTGCTGGCAGGTAGTCTATTAAAAAGACGAATAAATGGGTCATGACCTTCTTTGAAGGGAAACATCGCAATAAAATAAAACAACACTGTTAACAAAAACAGCGCAGCTATCATCCATGCCAGAGAATGCATGTTTTCCTGAGATAAAATCAGTTCAAGGTTAAAAACAAGTGCCAGGAATGCCATCACTATTAAACCGAACAAACCTACAAATCGGTCAATCAATAGCGTCATCAGCGCACGTGTTCGCCCTTCTTCCTGCTGTGCCTTGATAACATAATATCCCTTGACCACATCACCGGTAATTGCCCCAGGAAGAGTTGTGTTGAAGAAATTGCCGATCCATGTCAGCAAAAAAGTTTGTTTCGGTTCAACAGGCAATCCAATTGCCCGCAACAAAAGCCACCAGCGGAATGTGGCCAACGGGACCACGATTAAAACAAGCACTGCAACCATCAATGCCAGTATTTCCGGTGCATCTCGAAAGAGCAGCAACTTTTCAAAATTCAATCTTCCGCTGCGCACCAGATAGATCAAAATGGAGAGTACGATCACCAGTTTTAGCAGCGTAAAAATTATTTTCTTCATTTTCTGATAAAAAAATACACCATGAAATTCACTGCCATCAATACCCCACCGGCATAATAAAGTTTGATCCTCACTTGTTGATGTGACCGGCAGTATGCCAAAATCCACAAAAATGAAAAGTTAATGCCTGCAAATAAGGACCAAATCCAGTTTTGAAATAACCAGCCAAAGATTCCATACCACAAGCCATGCACGGTTTCAGTCCAGAACAATCTTGGACCTAAAGCTGCTTTGCATGTTCTACAATGTCCTTTGATCAAAATGTATGACAGCAGGGGAACATTCTCAAACCATCGAAGCTGGTGCCCGCAGTAAAAACAAAAAGATCGTGTTGGTTTGATTAATGTCAGTGTACGGTCCTGTACGTGATTTTTCAGTAGAGGAGATAATTCGGAAGATTTCAGCAAGCGTGATCGCATTTCTTTATCAGCAAACTGTAGAGGCAGTCGATCAATGCATACATTTACAAAACTTCCTGTAATCAGGCCAATTAAAATCCAAATGCATGCTTCAAAATACGGCACAAAATCTCCGGATCAGACTTAATATGTTGAACTTGTTTTTACACCAAAATTGCTGGTACAACCTCAAGCAACTGGCGAAATTGGGAATCCCCTTTTTTAGAGGATCCTGTAAATTTATAAGTTATTACTGAACCGACCGCAGGAGGATTTCGCCTCATCTCATAATTGAATCCTGTGGAGATGCGAAATTCTTTTACTTTTTTGAATATCTTTTAAGTTATTGACTTGCTTCCTCAGACTTGGGTAAAAGGAAACGGTCCAGTAATTCGTTAGCAAGTCTAATGTAGCCCGTTGCACCTTCTGAATTTAGATGGCGCTGTATCACGTCTATCCCCATGGAGCTTGCTTCAAGGATATAGGGGCAATTGGGAATAATTGTTTCAAAAACGGAGTCTCCAAGTGTCTGGTATATTTGTCTGCATACCTGCTGATGAGACAGAATTTCATCGTCATACATTGTAAGCAGTATTCCTGCAAGGCGCAGGCCGGGTTCGATGTTCTTCTGCAGTTCCTTAAATGCCTGTAAAAAACGTTTGAGAGATTTTATTGCAAGCGCTTCGCATTCCAGCGGGACAATTATCAGGTCTGCTGCGAGCATTGCGTTGATGCTTATTGGGCTTGTAGATGCAGGAGCATCAATGATTATAAACTCATAATCACTGGAGGCATTCTGTTCCAGCCATTGTGAAATATGATAGTAATCAGCAGCAATTTTGTTGACTGTCTGTTCTGCAAGAAGATCCTGTATGTTTGAAAGCAGCAGGTCAAGATTCTGATGTTTACCGTTTTGAACAATTTCCTGCAGAGAAATTCCGGGAGTTAGAAAAACTTCACACACTCCAACACCATCTTTTTTATCAATCCCCAGGGAGTGATGAACTGAACCTTGAGGGTCAAGGTCTACTAATAATGTTTTATAACCTCCAAGAGCGAAGGCA
>JAKUUF010000046.1 GCA_022448705.1 SAR324 cluster bacterium
GGGAACCGGGACTCCGGTGGTAGGCGGTTTGAGTACCACCCAGGTTTTGCCGATACTTCAATCCCTTGGGGATCTGAATTTGATTGGAATGGATATTGTTGAGGTTGCGCCAGTTTACGACCATGCGGAAATTACTGCTTTGGCAGCGGCAACACTTGGTTATAATTACCTCTGCCTGCTTGCGCAAATGAAGGGGGCGAAGGCAGAGCATATCGGTACCAGTCTTGATGAAACTCCCAGCGGATCTGCAGCTGGCTGATTACTTCAAGGAATAAATCAGCAGATTTTGGACAATGCTATTGGGAAACCCTAGGTTGTCTAGAAAGAAAATTTCTTCTCAAACTGATTGAGAAATTCATTAATCATTAATTTGCTTACAGCACTCTATAAAACTAAGTGGCAGCAGTTTTTTTCATTGCCTCAAAAGTGTCAATAAGCAAACGTCCCTGTTCCACCTCATGAAAACGCAGAACCGAAACACCCTGCCAGAGGGCAATGCTGGAAACCAGCGCGCAGGGAAAATCCCTTTCAGAAAAATTTAAACTGCGACCACTTGAAACTTCTGCAAGGAATGACTTTCTTGAAGGTCCAAGAAGCAGGGGTAAATCAAATTCATGAAGTTCAGAAATCCTGCGTATGACCTCAAAACTGTGTTTTGCATTTCCACTGATGAAATAACCCATTCCCGGGTCAATTACAATCTGGCTTTTTTGAATTCCATTTGACTCTGTATATTCAAGCCGCTCCCTGAAAAATGAGATGATAGTGTGCATTACATCCCGGTATTCAGTATGATTTTTTGTTGTGCGTGGAGTTGAGTCCTTGGAGTACATCAGGATCACCGGGACCTGGTATTCAGCAATCACTCCAGCCATTTCCTTATCAGCACGGAGAGCACTCACATCATTCACCGCATCTGCTCCTGCATCCAGTGACTGGCGTGCAACCTCGGCCTTCCAGGTGTCCACAGAAATCCAGATATCACTTTCAGAACGAACTTCCTTTATAAGCGGAATCACCCGCCGTAGTTCTTCCTCCAACGGCACTTCTGTACTGCCAGGCCCAGAAGACTCTCCACCGATATCAAGCCAGTCAGCACCATCAGCAATTATTTTCCTGGCCTCAGACAAAGCATCATCATATTCAAAAAAGCTGGAATCCTCTGAAAATGAATCCGGTGTTGTGTTGAGTATTCCCATCAGGATTGGTCGGGATAGTTTTAAAGTTTTTTCTCCGGAAACCAGTGTGCGTGAGGGCAATTCAAAAAGCGTATAAGCCATAGTTCTTTATTGGGTTTATTTGCCATATTTCTTAAAAAATGTTACTCCATTACAGTGCCAGTTTCCAAAAAAACTCAACTCAAAAAATTAATATACAGATGCTTACTTCCGGACCTGGTAAATTTCTTGCCCCAACTTCTTTAGGAGCGGGATACGCGGTCGCCAAAATGCTTTCGCTGCGTGCGGTGGATGCAGAACTGGCAATTGCCCAGGATTTTTTTTACCAGTTCCTGGCTGGAGTTCTGCTGGGATTCGCGCTGCGTCCTGTGGCAAATATGATATACTGGAAACGCTCAAGCTCAATAATCGTTTTCTCTACATTTTTAATTGCACTTGGTCCGCTTGGGCAGACCTTCAGGCATTTGCTATGGGGAACACCATTAAATGATGCTTTCTGGTCACAAATTATTCCGGAAGTAATTGCGGCAATTTTCGTGGGCATGATGGTGACTTTTCTGCTCCCCAGCAGCCAGCAGGTCATTGGTCCGGGATTTCTCTGGCGAAGACTTAAGCAGGAGATTAATATTCCTGGAACAGTCAAGGTGCTGGGATGCGGATTTACCTACATGCTGTTGTTTATTATTTTTCAGATCACATTTGATGAAAGTTATGCCGCCCCATTCTGGTCAGATCGTTTGCAGGAACTTTTGTACCTGCCGCCGCTTTCTCCGCACTTAAAAGTTCTGCTATTGTGGGGGCAGGGCATTTTTAATACCTTGATGCTGCTGCCTTTTTTCCTGTTTTTTTTTCGTGAGAAAGTTGAACTGACTGTTGTGCTTGGTTCTCTGACATTTGTGGTAGCTGACTTTGCTCCGGCATTTGCCAATATTCAGAGAATAGAACCGCTACTGCTGCTTGATCAGGTATTTGTCGGTTTCTGCCTTCAGTTCCTGTTTGTTGCCACAGCAGTATTTTGTTTTGGACGAAATCAGCAAAAGCAGCAGGCGAATAATTTTTCTGAGAAACCACATTCAAAACAAAAAACAAACAAATAATAAATGAATTTATTCGCAGAACGTAATTCCCGTATTGATTCAGAAAATGCCTTCAAAGTAGGTCCTCATATTGTACGTGTAGAACAGCAGAATGGGGAAGTCATCAAGCTGAATCTTGGTGAGCCTGATTTTGCAGTCCCCAGCCATATCAAGGATGAAATCAAGCGGCAGCTGGACCTGGACAATACAAAATACTGTGATCCAAAAGGTTTGCTTTCCCTGCGTGAGGCAATCTGCAGCCAGATCAACCAGACTAGAGGATTACAAACAAGTCCGGAACATATAGTTGTTTTTCCGGGAGGGAAGCCTCCGATTGGACTTGCGCAGCAGGTCTACTGCGAACCGGGAGACGAGGTAATTTATCCTAGTCCCGGATTCCCGATTTACGAATTGTTCATCAGATATGTTGGCGCAGTTCCTGTTCCGCTGCATCTTGAAGAAACTGCCAACTTTACTTTTTCTCCGGACGAGCTGGCAGCAAAAATAACTCCAAAAACAAAGCTGATCTATCTCAACTTCCCTTCCAATCCAACCGGAGCAGTTGTGACTGGTAGGCAGCTGGAAGAATATGCAGAAGTCATTCTTGAACACTGCCGACCGGACATGCGTGTTTTTTCAGATGAAATATATGAAAACATAATTTTTGACGGACAGCAGCATTATTCAATTTCGTCAGTTAAGGACATGGCAGGAAAAACAATTATTGCCAGCGGTTTCTCTAAAACCTATTCCTGGACAGGTGGGAGAATCGGCTATGCTGTTTTTCCAACTGTTGAAGAAGCAGACATTTTTAAAAAACTGAACATCAATTATTTCTCATGCGTGCCGCCTTACAATCAGGAAGCTGCCAGGGAAGCTCTGGAAAATCCATTGTCAAAACAGGCAGTGCAAAAGATGGTGGATACTTTTGAATCGCGCAGAAATTTGATCTGGAGTCAAATCAGCAAAATTCCGGGGATCAGCTGTCAGAAACCCGGGGGTGCATTTTACCTTTTTCCAAATATTTCTGCCGTCTGCGAAAATCTTGATCTGATAAATAAGCATCAGCGCCTTTCTCCGGAAGAACAGAGTTCGCCGGCAAACCTTTTTCAAATGTTCTCGCTGTACGAACATCAGGTGGCCGTACTGGATCGCAATTCTTTTGGTCAAATAGGCGCAGACGGGAGACACTTCCTCCGCCTTTCAATTGCCGCAGAACAGTCCGTGCTGGAAGAAGGAGTCCGGCGCATAAAAGCAGCAGCGGGAGACGTTTCCGGACTGGATAAATTTTTGAAAAAGCGTCCTGACCTGAATCTTTTTTAAACTTACACACCAGATTACAAAGGTAAAGGTGAACTTGATATTTACGACATTTTTAGTAAAAAAAATTTAAACTGATTCAGTGGTAACGTACTCTTTAAATAATAATTTTTTCATCATAAACTTTTCAAAATTGTTTTCAGGATAATTATGCAGGAAACACTTCATTACGATATCGTGGTAATCGGCTCTGGTCCTGCAGGAGAAAAAGCGGCAATGCAGGCCAGCAAACTCAAAAAACAGGTGGCCCTGATTGAGAAGCTTCCCCGTCTCGGTGGAGCCTCACTCCATACCGGAACAGTTCCCTCAAAATCCCTGCGTGAAACAGTGATTCACCTTGCGTTGCTGCGCCAGCAGACTCACGGAATTGATATTAATTTTAAAGAAAATCTGACCACTAAGGAGTTGATGTATCGCAAGGGAATGGTTATACAGGACCAGGAAAGTTCATTGCGCCGCAACTTTGAAAAAAACCATATTACTGTTTTCGAAGGGTCACCTCGATTTCTATCACCTACAAGCATTGAAATACATCCTGCGGATGAAACTGAGAAATATGAAATCACAACAGATTACACAATCATCGCCACAGGTTCTTCCCCACGCAGGCCGAAATGGGCACCTTTTGACAATGAATGCGTTTTTGATTCAGATACCATCCTTGAAATAAAACATCTGCCCAAAAAAGTAACCATAATTGGTGCCGGAGTAATCGGCTGTGAATATGCCTCTATTTTTTCAAAAATGGGCATCCGGGTGAACCTGATAGCACGTAACCGAAACATTCTTCCCTTTGTTGACAATCAGATTGTTCAGAATTTGATGTACCAGATGCGTAATCAACGCGTTACCTTGCGACTGGGAGAAAATGTGGAGGATATTGAAAAAATAAATTCTGAAGAAGTGCATGTAAAACTTGAAAGCAGGAAAATTCTCCCATGCTCAACCGTTATGGTTGCGGCAGGAAGATTTGCAAATTCTGGAGGAATGAACCTGGAAAAGGTGGGTATTGAGCTTGGAAGCAACGGCCTGATAAAAACTAATGCTAATTTTCAGACAGCCCAGCCAAATATATATGCTGTAGGTGATGTAATCGGATTCCCCGGACTTGCTTCAACCTCGATGACACAGGCGCGCATTGCCGTGCTGCATGCTTTTGGTCAGCTTGAATCTGAGAAAATGCCAAGGGACCTGCCGCTTGGAATCTGGACAATTCCGGCTGTTTCAATGGTGGGTAAGACTGAAGAGGAATTAACTGATGCCCGCATTCCCTATGAAATCGGTATTGCACACTTTAAGGAGCTCTCCCGCGCCCATATCATGGCTGAGGAGGAGGGCATTCTGAAACTTCTGTTTGATCCGGAAACATTAAAAATTTTGGGTATCCATATCATCGGTCCGTATGCTGCGGAAATGATTCATCTCGGTCATTCTGTGATGTACTACGAGGGAACCATTAATTACTTCATGAACACTGTCTTTAATTCACCCACGCTTGATGAAGCCTATCGAGTTGCCGCCTTTAATGGAATGAACCGCCTTGATCACGAATCTCTCTAAACCTGCATAAACAAACTTAAGCAGTATTATAAATGCGCATAAGCGCAAAGCTGTTCTGTTTAATACGAAAATTAAACAAATTAAGCAGCTAAAATATTTCGGTAGGCAAATAAAGCTGCGGAGCCGCCGGTGTGAAGGAAGACTACATTTTCACCTTTACTGAAATGTCCCTTTCGTACAAGATCTATCAGTCCAGCCATCCCTTTTCCAGAATAGACGGGATCCAGCAGGATACCTTCCTCACGGGCCAGCAGCTGCACAGCTTCAATCATTCCCTCGGTAGGTTTTCCGTACCCTGGTCCGACATAATCTCCGTTGGCAACAACAGCGTCTCGATTAACACTTCCGGATATTTCTAGGAATTCAGTTGTTCTCTGGACAAGATCAAAAACCTTTTCCTCCTGAGCCTTTTTTTCAACACCCACGCATATGCCCAGCACCGGTATTCCGCTTCTTGTTCCTTCCATCCCTGAGACAAGCCCGGCCTGTGTGCCAGCACTTCCGGTTGCAGTGACCAGGTGATCTGCCTTCAAACCACGATCGTTTAGCTGACCTACCAGTTCCATAGCGCAGTTCACATATCCCAGTGCACCTGTTGGGTTTGAGCCTCCACCGGGAATAATATATGGGATTCCACCGTTTTTTTGGATTTCTTCAGCACTTTCTTCGAGTGCCGCATCCATGTCAGTTCCGGCTGGAACTGTTTTAATTGATGCTCCAAAGAGTCTGTCAAGCAAAACATTGCCGTTTTCCAGATATTCAGGATCTTCACTTCCTGTCCGGTGTTCCAGAATTATTTCACAGCGTAATCCAATTCTGGCGCATATTGCAGCAGTTTGCCGCACGTGGTTTGACTGTGTTGCGCCCTGCGTTATGACGGTGTCGGCATTTTTCTGCAAAGCCTCTCCAATCAGGAATTCAAGTTTACGTGTTTTGTTTCCACCTGTGGCAAGACCTGTACAATCGTCACGTTTAATATAAATCTGAGGTCCTCCAAGCAGCTTACTAAGATTTTCTAGCGGTTCAATCGGAGTCGGCAGATGGGCAAAGTGAAGACGGGGGAATCGTGAAATGTGCATAGTTTTTTTCGTAAATTGAGTTTAAAAATTAAATATGCTTTGAATGAAAAAACAGACTGTGATGCATAATTTGTTCTGCAGTTAAAAAGGGACCGAAACAGTGAATTTCTCACCAGACATTTTTATGATGATTCTCACTTAATGTCCCTGCAGCATCTACTCTTTCAGCAGGCTTATGGTCTGCCTGTGCAATTCCTCCGACGAGGCTGCAACAACACATCCATCCCAGTTGGTGTCAAATGCAGTGCTGCCCTGCCAGTCACTGATAATTCCTCCTGCAGACTCAATTACCGGTACAAGAGCCATCAAATCGTATATTTTCATATCAGCTTCGATTACCAAATCAATGTATCCTGAGGCAAGCAGTCCGTAGCTGTAGCAATCACCGCCAAAACGAGGCAGCTTTACCTGTGAGGAAACGCGGTCATATAACGGTTTTTGCGAACTGTTGAACATTTTTGGGTCGGCACTGTATAGAATTGCCTGCCCAATGTTTTTCTTTCCAGAAACTTTACAGACAACTTTTTTCTGATCAACATCAGAGGAATAGAAAAAACATTCTTCGCCACTTGCAGAAAACCACCGTTCATGCAAGATCGGCATATCAATAATACCGAGCTGGGGGACATCATTTTCAAGCAGAGAAATCAATGTGCCAAATATAGGCATTCCAGACACAAAACTTCTTGTTCCGTCTATGGGGTCTATCACCCATTTCCATCTACTGCCGGTGTTTTGAAAACCGTGCTCTTCCCCCAGAATATCATGTGAAGGATATTTATCATTGATCATCTCACGTATCACAGTTTCAGCAAGACGGTCCGCAACCGTTACCGGACTATTATCCGCTTTATCCTCAACATTTAAATCTGCACGAAAATATTTTCGGATTAAACTTCCGGATGCGTCGGCCAAATCAAGTGCAAATTGCTCGAATTCAGACATCTGGATATTGAGTGAAGGAAGATGTTCAGTGGAATCGTTCAGGTAAGCTAAGCTGCTGCTGTGCGATCCTTTTCCAATTCCTCAACCATAGATTTGAGGAAGAAGAAAAAAGTCTGAAGAATGGAATAAAGCGGCACTGCCAGCAGCGCACCTGCAATTCCAGCCACGTGTTCGCCAGTAACCAGCGCAAAAACAATCAGCGCGGGATGAATATGCGCGGCAGTACCCATGATCTTGGGATTGAGGAAATTGCCTTCGATAAAGTGAATCAGCAAAATCCAGAGTAGTGCCAGGAATCCTGTAGTGAATGAAATTGTAAGTCCCATTATTACAATCGGAATAGTTGAAAGAATGGTTCCAAAAATTGGGATAAGCGAAAAGACCATGGCCACAATACCTAGAGTGAAGGCGAAGGGCACACCGATGACCATCAGACCGATAAAGGTCAGCACACCATTGACCAGACATATCAACAGCTGACCTCTAACCACACCATTCAGACCTTTATCCAGGTTTTTTAGCAGGATACTGTATCGTTCATGGTACTGCTGAGGTACAAGTGAACGCCAGAAAGATAATATTCGATGTGTGTCAACGAGAATAAATGCTGCAACCATAAACGTTAAAAACATGGTGAAGACTGAACCAACCACGTTTGCTATCAATTGACGTCCCAGTCCAAGAAAACGAACCATATCGGATTTTATTCGGTTAACTCCTTCCTCTGCCAGAATCGACAGCTGAGTCTTCATTGCAAGAGGCTCATTTGAATTTTCATCAATTCCACTCTCTATCCCATTCTTTTTATGTGGAACAACTTCAATTCTGTCCGAATCAAGACCGCGAATTTCATAGGTGTAGCTGTTCAGGATTGTGATCAGTTCTCCGTTTTCGTCACTGTAATTCTCCGCTTCACGGTTTGTTTCCTGCTCTTCAGGCTGAGGAAGGGGCTCCTCTACATCCGGTTCCGGAAACAGGGAAGTGAAGTTATTTATCTTCTCGTCTAAAACAGGTCCCCAGTCTTCTGATAATTTCGTAACAGCTTTTGGAAATTCCTGAATCATACGACCCATTTCAGCGGATACATTCGGAATAACATAACTTCCGCCTCCAATAAGAACCAGCAGGATCACAAGATACACAAGCAGTACAGCTATTCCCCGTGAAATCCTGTATGAACGGAATTCCCTCTGGTGAAGTCTGTCAATTACAGGTGAAAGCACGTATGCCAGGAAGCCTGCAAGCAAGAACGGGAACAGTATTTTGTTTAAAAACAAGATAATTCCCAGCAGGGTTCCAAGCAGAATCAGGACAACCAAAGTTCGCCCCCGCTTGCCGAGAAATTTAAGCATTGGTTAAATTTATTAGATTTTTTATCAGAAAACTTCAGAGTTCAGGTAACCTAAGATAATGATTTTACCTGATTTTTCAAGCTATTTCGGCTATTCTCTCTGAGCTCCGACCATAGGGCTGGGTTGATAATGCCGCAGCAGATAGAGGAGTGTGTTGCCCAGAACCTTCCTGCTGAAGCCGGGCATTACTAATCTGGAAACAGATCCGAGCCGCAGTGCTTCTTCCGGGTTCAGCAGTTCCTGTTCATAGCGTGCTGTCAGATTTGACATTGCTTTATCACGTACAACTGCAGCTTCATTCTCATCCATTCCGGAATCAATGCTTTTCTGGTAGCTGCCGAGTATTTCACGGTATTCATCTTTATAGACGAACTGCCGGCCGGCCGGTCCCATCACCGCAATTCTTGCACTTGGCAATGCAAAAACAAAATCAGCTCCGATATGATGACTGTTCCAGGCGCAGTATGCGCCCCCGAAAGCATTTCTCACAATCAAAGTCAGTCTGGGCACACGCAGATCTACTATTGAATCCAGCAGTTCCCTCCCTGCCTGAACAACGCCTGCACGCTCCTGTTCTGAACCGGGTGCGTAACCGCTGACATCTTCAAGAAAGATAACAGGAATATTAAAAAGGTTGCAGAAACGAATGAATTTCGCTCCTTTCCTGGATGATTCAGTATCAATGTTTCCGGAATCATAAGCGCTGTTGTTGGCAATGAATCCAACCACGTGGCCACCCATCCTGCCGAATGCCGTAATCAGCTGTTTTGCACGTGCTTCCTGAATTTGGAAATAATCTCCATAGTCCACAAGCTGCTGCAGGAACAGGCGCATATCAAAAGGAGTATTGAAACCTGTGGCGGGGTTGGTGAATGTCTTGTGAAGCAGGACAGCTTCTTCCTCAACATAATCATCCAGTGACAGGGATGTGGAAGTAAATGGTGCAGGGGAGTGATTATTGTCCGGGAGATAGCTCAAAAGACGCAGTGCTGTCCGCAGCGCTCCCAGTTCATCCGGAGCAGTCAGGTCCACCACTCCGCTTTTACTGTGTACTTTCGGCCCTCCCAGTTCATCTGCTGTGATATCTTCACCAAGAGCCTCGCGAACTACATTTGGACCGGTTAAGCCAAAAAAAGTATTTTCAGGCTGAATCAGGAATGAACCCTGCCTTGGCAGGTATGCCCCTCCTCCTGCATTGTAGCCGAACATCAGCAGAATTGATGGCACAATACCGCTGATTTTGCGCATTGCAGCAAAAGCTTCCGAGTAACCGTCAAGTCCTCCTACGCCGTCCGGGACATATGCTCCTGCAGAATCGTTCATTCCGATCAAAGGAATGCCATGCTCTCCGGCCATTAAAATCTGCCGCGCCAGTTTTGCACCATTTGTGGAGTCAATCGATCCGGCACGCACAGTAAAATCATGCCCATAAACCGCAATGTCTCGTCCGTCAATGTCCAGGATTCCTGTAACGATTCCTGCCCCGTCCAGTTCCGAACCCCAGTTCTGGAAGGTTATGTGCGGTTCTTCCGAAGTAAGAACCTTGATGCGCTCCCAAACTGTCATCCGCCCCTTATTGTGCTGCACACGAACTTTCTCTTCTCCGCCTCCTTTCAACGGCTTTTCCAGAAGTTCCTCACCCCTTTTAAGCATCTGTTCATAATGTGTATCCTTTGTTTTCTTTGCTGATTTCTTTTCAGTTGCTTTTGGATCCAATGGATTGTCGAGTCTGAGCTTTCCCACTTTTTTATATTAACTATGAGTTGATTTAGTTCTGATAATAGGCAAGAAGCAGTATTTAAAAAAAAGCAGCAGTTAAAATCAGGCAAACAGAACTTTAATCCCAAAATGCCTTCAAAGCAAGTTAAACTATACTACTGAAGATTATATTTTTTAATTGATGTTGCTTAAAACCAATGAGCATTGTTTGTATGGGAACC
>JAKUUF010000047.1 GCA_022448705.1 SAR324 cluster bacterium
AGTCCTGCCTGCACAAATGTTCTTGTTTCAAACTACGGAAAAACGGGATTCCTTACCTGAATATCTATCAATGTATTTTGAAATAATGACCATCCGAACCTTGAATTTACATGACTCAGCAGACCAACATTACACTCAACATAAAGTTTTGTCCCCGCGAGATCTCCTAGCGTAGAGAATTTGCTGCTGGCATTACCCATGCTGAGCGTGTTTTCATTTGTTGTAAAATTAAAGCCGACGATTTCGTAAATGTTATAATTTACTGAACGTAATCCTGCAGGATTATAGAAAAACAGCATTTCATCATTTGCCACTGCTGTAAAAGCATTGCCCATTCCACGGGCACGCAGACTTTCACGCACAAAGGCAGGTTCTGAAGCATGGGCCACCGGCATGAATAAAATCCATAAGCTCAGCAAAGCAGAGAGGTGTTTTAGAACTTTCAATGCAGTTATTCTCATTTAAGAATGAAATTATTACGGTTCATTTGGCTGCATTTTCAGAAGCAAAAAAACTTTGAGGGAAACGTTTGAGGTTTTTTGGGCAGCTAAGAGTTCTTCTTATTGGTATATCGAGGCATGCCGCTTGATTAGAAATTCATGAACTAGTAAACATTCAGCAAAATGATCCCAATAAACCAAACGGAATTACATACATGCAAATTACATACATGCAGGTACTCTAAATAATATTTGTGTATTTTGTCTTGAATTCACCTAGGGCAGCTGAAGAAGAGCAGAGCAAATCCCGCCTTTTCAATCAACTATTCAGGCAGCAACCGATGGAAGACCTGCAAGAGCCATAGCAAGTTCCTGCTCATCATAGTTTCGATCTTCAAGGTTACCACTGAAATACTCCGTGTATGCCTGCATATCAAAATGTCCATGACCGCACAGGTTGAAGAGAATAGTTTCAGATTTCCCTTCTCGCTTGCAACGCAGTGCTTCCTCGACGGCACCTTTCACTGCATGGTTTGCCTCCGGAGCCGGAAGAATTCCTTCCTCACGTCCAAATGTCACACCAGCCTCGAAGCATTCGTTCTGATGAAATGCATATGCCTCCAGCAAATCAAGCTCCTTGAGGTGGCTTATCAAGGGTGCCATACCGTGATATCGCAGACCGCCAGCATGGAAGCCAGGCGGAACAAATGTGGAGCCAAGTGTATGCATTTTAGCCAGTGGAGTCATATTTCCAGTGTCACCGAAATCATACGCATATTTCCCTCTCGTCAGGGATGGACATGCTGCGGGTTCAACTGCGACTACACGTACATTAGCTCCTCCACGCAGCTGTTCGCCAAGGAATGGAAACATCAGTCCGGCAAAATTTGAACCTCCGCCTGTGCAGCCAACTACAACATCAGGATAGTCACCTGCCATTTCCATTTGTTTCAGCGCTTCGACACCGACAATTGTCTGATGCATCAGCACATGGTTGAGTACACTTCCCAGGGAATATTTAACATCATCATTAGTTGCTGCAACTTCAACTGCTTCCGAGATGGCAATCCCAAGACTTCCTGTAGAATCAGGGTTCTTGGCCAGGTATGCCTTACCAAACTCAGTCCTGTCAGATGGAGAAGCAATGCATGTCGCGCCAAAGGATTCCATCATTGCCTTGCGATAAGGTTTTTGCTGGAAACTGACTTTTACCATGTAAACCTCAATCTCCAATCCAAAAATAGAACCGGCAAAGGCCAATGAAGAGCCCCACTGGCCTGCCCCAGTTTCAGTTGAAATTTTCTTTACACCAGATTCTTTGTTATAAAAAGCCTGGGCAACTGCAGTATTTGGCTTATGGCTTCCCGTAGGGCTGACGCCTTCATACTTGTAATATATTTTTGCAGGCGTATCGAGTGCCTTCTCTAATCTTCTTGCACGATAAAGAGGGCTTGGACGCCACTGCCGATATATCTCTCGTACAGGTTCAGGAATGTCTATATAACGTTCGGAACTTACTTCCTGTAGGATAAGATCCATTGGAAAAAGGGGAGCTAAATCATCAGGTCCCACAGGTTCTCCAGTACCTGGATGCAAAACAGGAGGAGGAGGTTCCGGAAGATCGGCAGTAATGTTGTACCAGCTTTTTGGAAGTTCAGATTCAGGTAATATGTATTTAACGGTATCACTCATGATGTACTCCAGATTAGATTAAATAAACTTTTTTTACTGCAGATTTACGACTACGCGTCCCCGTTGTCCACCTGCAAGAATCTTGTCGATTTCGGGTCCTAGATCATCCAGATCACAATCTACTGACAGTTGTTTAAGCTGAGGGAATTTCCATTCAGATGCAAGTTTATTCCAGATCTGGCATCTCAGATTCATTGGGGTTTCACCAGAATCAATTCCCAAAAGACTTACTCCCCGTAAAATAAATGGATAAACTGTTGTAGGCAAATTAGCAGAAGCAACTAATCCTGTGGCTGCAACAGCACCTCTTTGTTTTGTGGATTTAAGCACGGTAGCTAAGGTAGTGTCGCCTACTGTGTCAATTCCTCCTGCCCAGCGCTGTTTAAGTAAAGGTTTCTTCGAATCATCATTTACTTCATCCCGATCAATAATTTCTTTGGCACCTAATCCTTTCAGGAAATCAGTTTCCGAAGATTTTCCTGTTGAAGCCACCACATCATAGCCTAAATTTGAAAGAAGCAATACAGAAATGCTTCCAACACCTCCTGTTGACCCAGTTACAACGATTTCTCCCTGTTCCGGAGTAATACCATGTTTTTGCAACGCATGAACTGAAAGTGCCGCGGTGTAGCCTGCGGTGCCGTATATCATCGCCTCTTTAAGTGAAAGCCCTTCCGGTAATTGCACTACCCAATCAGCTGGAACGCGTATGTATTGTCCAAAGCCTCCCGATGTATTCATGCCTAAATCATAACCGGTTACAAGAACTTGGTCCCCGGGCCTAAACCTTGAGTCTGAGCTCTCGGCAACCTCACCTGAGGCGTCTATACCGGGAGTGTGAGGATAATTTCGAGTCACTCCACGATTCCCGATGCAGGAAAGTCCATCCTTGTAATTCAGTGATGAATAACGTACACGGAGCAGAACTTCTCCCTCTGGAAGATCTTCAAGAGATCGATCAGTAACTTTACGTGTGTAGGTTCCATCATCATTTTCACTGATTACTAAAGCTTTAAATGAATTGTCACTCATATGTTTTAAAATATTTGGTGTTATTGCATTTTTGTTTATTTTTTCCCTTGCCTCATTCAGACAGAATCACAAATGCTGCAGGCTTAAATTAAACCAGTATTATATTCATCATGCTCCATTCAAAAAATAAATAAGCTCTTGAAATTCAAACTTGTTTTTGAATACTTTGAAATTATATTCAGGAATAATTAAATCAAATATTTACAATAATTGCCAAACCTCAGCTTCAAGCATTATTCCCATTTATATTCATTCTGTTAGCTATTTCATGGCTGTGACAAAGTTGTTTTATTTTACGACCACAAATCTGATTCAATTTGCAGGGTTTCATGGTATATCAAAGCTTTTCAGTAAATCGTGGCAAACCCCAGGATTCGGGTTCAAAATCATTTAATGAGGGTATGATTTGACTGGCATTTTTAAAGTGGTTACAATCCATTTCCGGATGAGGCACAACTACTACAGACATTCCCGCTGCTATCGCAGCTTCAGTCCCAGATGGGGCGTCTTCAAAAACCAGACACTCTGCAGGTTCAACACCGAGACGTTTTGCGGCAAGCAGAAAAATGTCCGGAGCCGGCTTGCCCTGTTTCAATTCAGGGTCGTCCCCACGGACAATTTGAGTGAATTGTGAAAACCACTTTTTGTGTTTCTTGTATTTTGCATCATAGATAGGTGAAGACGAACTTGTTGCAATTGCTTGTGGTATACCATGGCTGAAAAAATGGGTTGTCATTTCTTTTGCGCCCGGCAGCGGCTGCGTATTTTTAAATTTCTCGATTAAAACGTCCTTTCTTGAATCAAGATAATCTTGGGGAGTAATAGGCAAATCAAGACTTTCTACAATTATTTTTGCTGCCTGAGATGCGGGTCTTCCTATGATTGTCTTCTTGACTGACCAGTCGAAAACCTTTCCAAATTCACCGACAATATCTTGTGTAACTTCAGTATAAATTCCTTCTGTATCCAGCAGCAATCCGTCCATGTCATATATTAAGCAGGAGATTTTCTGATTCATTTTATTTTCTATAGATGTATTTTACCCAGAAAAGATTCAAATGTTGTTTATTGGAAATTAATAAGTAAGATCTTAAAAAAGGCTGGGGGCATATTTACGTAAATCAATAATATGCTTTTTCCCATTACTTAATTTATAACTCACAGAATATTCGTTTTCCCAAACAAGCTTCAGCAGGTAATTGGCATCCTGAATCGGCAGGTCATATAGACTTACTGCACCCTCCAAATCGCGTTTGATCACATGTAGCCTGAAAGTGTAAACTCTGCTTGCTGTTTCCTGTCCATTCTGATTGACGCTTGTGACATTTTTTGAATTGGAGATGTGGTAAAAAACCGCGTGAGTTTGTGATGCAGCGACACCTGTGCCAGTGCGAAGATTTGGCAGTAAGGGGATGATTTTATCCTCAAAAATCCTGAACACTCTTCTTGTTCCTGAAGTCCTGTTTGAATACTGATAAAACTCAGGATCAACCTGCCAGAATCGTACGTCTTCCCCTGTATCATTTTTCACAATATCAAGCCCAAGCACCCCGTTTAAACCTCGATAAAGATATACATGGTTGTCAGTATCCTTAATGTTAACAATATTAAGAATTACCCTCTGGGGATGGGAATCCAAAAGTTTTTTTTCAAGATAAATCCCATTGCCAACCCTGTTTTCCGGATAAATTTGGAATGGGGTAAATTCTATCACTCCCCTGTGGTCAGGGTCTCTTAAGAATATTTCGACTGCTCCGGTAGTATTTGCTGAGGTCAGCAGTGTAATTACTGTGGAAATAAACAAAAAATTTATTTTAAGCTTATTCATTTGAAATTCTTGACGAATATGCTAATTCAGTAATATATATTCAGATAAATAAATCAGTAAAAAACATGCACTCTGCATTATAGCAAACTAGTGAACTTAAGTCAGTGAAATATTGCTGGAGCAGCTTGTGTCCTGCGAAGGTTAATTTAGAATATAGATTTGATTTTGATAGAAAAGTAATAACACGCTGTTTATTTGAAAAACCTCCTTCCTCGTCTGTCAATAAAATGTCTGGTGTCAAAGAATTAATTCCATCTTCAAATCCATTTGTAATAGGTACCAGCGGGCATATAGATCATGGAAAAACGACACTGGTAAAAGCACTTACCGGAGTGGATACTGATCGTTTTGCTGAAGAAAAAATACGCGGGATAACCATTGATCTGGGATTTGCTCATTATGAAGACGAACTTGGTAATCATATGGCTATTGTTGATGTCCCGGGTCACGAAAAGTTTGTTCACAATATGCTGGCAGGGGCGGCGGGAATGGATGCGGTTTTACTCGTGGTGGCAGCAGATGAAGGAGTTATGCCTCAAACAAGAGAACATCTAAATATATGCAATCTTTTAAATATTAAATCCGGCATAGTTGCCCTCACGCGTGTAGATCTAGTGGAAGACAGGGAAATGGTAGAATTGTGCAAGGAGGAAGTTTTAACTTTGCTTGAGGGTACTTTTATGGAGAACGTGCCGGTAATACCTGTTTCTGCGGTAACGGGTGAGGGCTTGAATCAACTTCGTAATGAATTTGCAAAACTTGCAAAAAAAATTGCACATCCGGAAATAGAAAAGCCATTTAGATTATATGTTGACCGTTCCTTCACATTAAAAGGTTTTGGAACAGTTGTAACCGGGACTGTATTGACTGGTTCATTAAGCCAGGACCAGGAGGTTGTTCAGTATCCGCAAGCCCGTGAAATCCGCATTCGAGGAATGCAGTCCCATGGTATTAAGGTAAAAGAGGTTCAGGCCGGGCAAAGGGCTGCGCTAAATTTAACCGGGATTGCCAAGGAAGAAGTTCAACGGGGTAATCAGCTGGCAATGCCGGAATCATTGCTTTCTGGTTATATGATCAATGCATCATTGTCGTTATTGAAAGATGCTTCGACTCCTTTGAAAAACAGGACACGTGTAAGGCTCCATCTAGGCACTCAAGAGCTTATAGGCAGGATTGTACTTTTGGAAGGAGAATCTTTATCTCCGGGTGAAACTGCAATGGTTCAGTTTCGTTCTGAAAGCATTTTAAGCGGCAAATACGGTGACCGATTTATCATCCGGAGTTTTTCACCAATGTACACAATTGGAGGCGGAACTCTGATTGACCCATCTCCAAGCAAATCCCGAAGACTGCAGCAGGAGCTTCCAGAAAGGCTCAGACGATTGATGGATGGTGATGAATATGTCCGTTCAGAAGAAGTGATATATTTGCGGTCAGTCCGGGGGGTTGTTTATTCAGAATTTCAGGTACGCTCAGGACTTTCAGACAAAGAATGCTCAAAAAATTTACAGCTCCTGCAAAAACAAGGTCAGATTCTTTGCGTAGACTCAGTCTCCAGCCGCTATTTGCACGTGGATCATGTTAAGCGTGTTGGGAAATTTGTCAGTAGAGTTTTAAACAATCACCATCAAAAGTTTCCGGATCGAGAGGGCATGACACATGCTGAGCTGGCAGGGAAACTGTCTTTGATTTTTACAGAAAAAGAAGTTGAAAATTTGCTAAAATATTTATGTGATTCAGACATGATATTACAACAGGGTAAGTATTTTTATCTGGAAGATCATCAGGCAAAAATTTCTCAAACCCGTCTGGACAGTTTGACAAACTGCCTTGATATCATCAGTAAAGGTGGATTTCAGCCTATGCGAAAAACCAGACTGCTGGAAGAAATGGGGTTGAATGAGAAGGATGGAATAGAATTGCTTAAATTCGCCACTCATTCCAAAAAGCTGGTGCGCATATCAGAGGATTTACATTATAATCCAGAGCAAATCGAAAAAATCCTGGCAATCCTACGTGGATTTTTTGAGAAAAACCCAGATATAAATGTGATCCAGTTCAAAGAATTAATGAACGTTTCACGAAAATACGCAATTGATTTGCTGGAGTATTTTGACAGCCAACGATTCACGATACGTAAAGATAACATCCGTGTTCCAGGAAAAATATTTGAATTAGAAAATTAGGTTACAAAATGCTTTTTGGTCGAGTCAGGGTATTTACTATTTTGCTGAGTTTATTGCTGGTTATTTGGAACTTCTTTGGTGTTTCAGGATTAGTTCTGGCACAAAGCCTTCTCAGTGACCGTGTATGGTTGGAAAAGAAGATAAATGTATTCATCGAAAAAGATCTTACTGAACAAAATAGATACGCAAGGTTTTCTGGTATGATGCACGCTCCTTTAATTCTCAATCAATCCGTTGCCAGGCCACTCGCACCTGAAAAACCGGAATTATTATATCCAATAGAATTACCGCCAAAACCTTATCTTTCGCAAATTCAAAAGGATGATTTGACAAACGAATCTTCAATTTCACACTTAAGTCGGATTTTTCCATGGGTTCCAAGCATGGAACTAACCACCGCAGACACTGAAGCTGATTCAAATCAGCAAGATCAAGAATGGGCAAACAATGAATTTACAGGTTTCAGTATGCCTGTGGCTGAAATTGAAGAAATGATATTTTCTAATCCTGAAGCTGCAAGGGAAAAGTATCTGGAGTTTGAAAACTGGTTAAAAATTGAAGATAGAGTGAGATTGAAAGTTCAACTGCTCTACCATCTTAATAAATGGGCCTCTGCAGAAAAACTGGCAATTGCGTTTTTGAAAGAACGTCCTCGCAGCCCGATAATACCCTTAATATATTACTATTTAAACAAATCACTTCATTCTCAGAACAAGCCTTTGGATCAGGATCAGATTTTACGTGATCTTGCACTTACAGAATTGAGTCCGAAACCACGTGGTGATCTGCTGCTTATGTTCAGTAATGAAGCACAGTTAAAGGGTGAAATTCTAGCCGCAATCCAATATCGACTTGAACTCTTAAGCAATTCTGAAACTTCAGATGAAGCAGATCTGGAAAAAATAGCCTTGTTGATAAAGGAAGTTCAGTCTCCGGAAGAATTACGAATCTTGTTGGTGAATTATCCTGATTCAGACTGGCTGCAGGAGCAAATATTTGAAATAGAATTTGAGCTTTTTTCAAAGCAGCGGCGTTACAGTGAGGCCCTGGTACTACTGGATCAAAGACTCAATCTGGCCCGCGAAATTGGCAATGAAAAACAATATAAAAGGCTGGAGAAAATACAGCGTAGCTTTGTATCCGCTTTGAATGTCAGTCCTGGACGGATTGGAGTTATACTCCCTATGAGCAGTTCAAACGTAAAAATTGTCCGTTTAGTTCAGGAAACATTGAACGGTTTACGGCTGGCACTGCATGCAAACAAAATCAATGCGTTGAATGATAATCCTGATAATTCAACTTCACTTGAGAAGACAGTTACGGAAAATTCAGGCAAGGTATCCGAGAATGGTTTGTCTGGGCAGTTTGAGGATTCATGGGAACTGGTAATCCGGGACTCGCACCTGGATCCGCAGAAAACAAAAAATGCCATCCGTGAATTAGTGGAAATAGAGCGGGTAATTGCCATTATTGGGCCTCTTGCAAGAAAAACTTCTGAGGCTGCTGCGGAAGAAGCAGAAAGGTTAAGTGTCCCATTAATCTCCCTATCTTTAACTGACAGTATTCCTGAGTATGGGGAATATATTTTCCGTAATAATCAAAGCTGGAGGCAGGAAGTCCAGAAATTGGCAGATTATGCCACTGATAAGCTGCAGGCCTGTCGTTTTCTGATACTTTACGCTCAAACACGTGAAGGACGCCAGAAAATGAGGCTTTTTTGGAACGCAGTACAGCAAAAAGGGTGTGAAGTAGTAGCAGCTGAAGGATTTAAGGATGAAGGTCAGAAAAGCCTGGTAAATGAGTTCGATACTTTCACAGGAAAAATTAAACGCATAGGTACAACAGACAAAAGTATTTTAAAGGAGCTGAAAGAGAAAGAGGATCCTGTCCACAATTTTGATGCAGTATACGTGGCAGTAGGAGCAGGAGGAGTAAAAAATTTAAGGCTTATTTTACCGTATAGTGCCGTTTATAAAATGAGAAAAACTAAATTTCTTGGTGACAGCGGTTGGAATGATTCAGCACTCCCGTTTTCACCGGGAGTAAGTGGCGTGAGAAAACCAGTATTTGCGGACAGTTTTTTCCTGGGAAGCAAAACGAAGGCGATGGGGCAGCTTAAAAGGATCCACGAACAAATTCTTTATCGCCATCAAAACTATATTGGTCCCAGCTCATATACCGCTCATGCTTATGACACTCTGATGATATTGATGCAGCTTCTGAATGATGAGCGCAACCAAAGTCACCGGGATTTGAAGGACGCACTGAAAAATATGGAAAGCTTTCAGGGAGTCACAGGAAAATTAAAATTTGATGATGTAGGTGAAGCTAAAAGAGAAATACATTTGCTGACCCTTCACAGAGGGAAAATCCAACCCCTTAATTGAAGGAAATATTTTGTGTGTACATGATTCTGCTGATGCTGCAGAAACAGGCCTGTCTATTTTACGAAAAGGGATTCCAGGTCTTTGAACGGTACCTGCTCTGGTCTTAGTTTTTGTTGCGTCTGACCAGTTTCAACCGATTCATTGGTTTCTTCAAGTTGAGTTGTCAATTGGTCGGGAATGTTGGAGTTGTCTGTCAGCAAATCTTCAATCTGGTTGTCCACACGTTTTTCTGGGCGGATTTCCTCATGGAAATTGCGTTTCGGCTGAGTTTTTATTTGGTGTTTTTGATCATCCAGAGGCTCTTCAACCAGATCAGCAACTTGTCTTAAACGGTAACTGTACTGCCTGCTTACCTCAAAAAGCCTTCCGCCGGGAATACATTCCGGACTGTCTTGGAATGAAGCAAAATCATCGACAATTACTGCATGCTTAAGTGCTTCAGGACTCAAGTAGACTAACACTGAAGAAGATTCAGTTTCTGATATTTCTTCTTCCTGAGGCTCGAATTTGAACCATTTCATGATTTTCCTTTAAATAGAATTCTCAAATGTCGATTTGTTATGATTCAGTTATAACTCTGCGAAAAACATGCCAATTATTGTTCTATTATAAATTCATTCCTTGTCGTCAGATTGAAAAGATGATTAAAAAAGAAACACAGGATTAAAATGTAAATAATATCAATGA
>JAKUUF010000048.1 GCA_022448705.1 SAR324 cluster bacterium
TATAATTTATGCTTTGGTTTGCTGCTTCTAATATTTCTGGTGAACTTCGATAATTCTCTTCCATATAGTAAGTCACAGCTTTATATTTTTCCGGGAACTACAGCATGTTACCAAAATCAGCTCCACGCCATCTGTAAATCGATTGTGCATCATCGCCGACAACCATCAAATTATTTTGTTGACGGGATAGTAATAATAAAATCTCAGCTTGAACCTTGTTAGTATCCTGATACTCGTCCACGAGAATATACTTAATTTGCCTGCAAAGAGGAAGGTCCTCTCCATGAGCCACAAGCAATTCCAGCCAGTTTTCCAAAAGATCATCAAAATCCATTACTTGTCCGCGTTTTTTCTTTTTTCGGTATGTGACTAGGACTTTAATCAATGTTTCAAGGTATTCTTCAAAATGAGGATAATCAGAATAAATAAGCTGATCCAAGAGGAAATTCCGTTTATGATAGGGTAATGATAAAATCATATCTTGACTGCCATTACGATTGAACGCCAGAGAAAATAAATTTTGCAAAACTGCAGCTTTAGGAAAAAATTTTCCAGGTTTACCAATTGTTTCTGCAATTGCTGCTTTAATCATGTCTTTCGAATCGGAAGTGTCCAGGATGCTGAAATTATTCTTATATTCCAGTAATTTTGCATGCTGTCTTAAAAAACGGTTGCCAACACTGTGGAAAGTTCCGTGTATAATTTTATTTTGATCTGTAGAATTATTTATAGTTCTTCCGACTCTCTGTGTCATTTCGTCAGCTGCTTTGTTGGTAAAGGTAAGCAGAAGTATTGAAGATGCAGGAATCCCTGAATGAATAAGGTGTGCTACCCGATGAGTAATAACTCGAGTTTTACCACTGCCTGCACCTGCAATTACTAATGCCGGACCATTTTTATGATCAACAATTTTTTTCTGTGCTTTGTTTAAAGCTTCAGTCGAATAATAGGACATTTTATTATAATGCAGATAAAACTTTATTTGTTGTAAACTATATATAATGATACCTTCAATTTTAGCTAATATATAAAAAAACACGCAAAATAATTTACATGTTTGCAGAAGAATTTAAACAATTATTTTATCCATTCCTTGAAGAGGTTAATTTTCTGTTCAGCAGAATATTCAACAAAGGAGTGCCAATATCAAATGAAATGACAATCTTTATTTTCGCAGTCTGTATTGCCCTGCTTTTTATTTTTATTTTTTCTATGTGGTTTTTGCTTCGTCGCAAATCACGGAATGAAAAAGATCTTGAGCAAACATCTAGCAAAATCAAAAAGAAGAGCCTTGAACATCTAAAGAAAGAGCGTGACAAAGAACTTGATTTGAGGATTAAAGAAGAGAAAAAGCTTCAGGAAAGTAAACAGGCCACTCAGCTTGAAAAAGCCCAACAACGTGAGAAAGTTATACAAGATCAAATTACATCTTTGGAAGAACAAAAACAAAGTATTCAGGTTTTACAGCGAGATTTAACTGATGCACAAAAACCTCCGGAAAAGCTTGGGCAATCAGATTCTTTCCTTGATCGCCTTCGCGATGGAGTAGATAAGACTAGAAAACACATACTAAACAATCTGTCAGATGCGGTTTTAGGTAAAAAAGAAATTAATGATGAACTACTGGATGATTTGGAAGAAGTCCTTATCAGTTCCGACATCGGGCCGGAAACCACACAACGTATTCTCGAGGCAATCACTAAAAAAGTGGAACGTGAAGAATTAAATAATCCCCAAGTACTGCAGTCAGAAATTGAGCAGGAAATTCAGCGCATAATGAGTAAAAAATATCAAGTCCCGGGGACTTCTGATAGGAAACCGCTTATTTTGCTTTTTGTTGGTGTTAACGGAGTTGGAAAAACAACAAGCATTGGAAAAATTGCAGCACAATATCGACAGCAAGGTAAAAAAGTATTGATGGGTGCTGGGGACACTTTTCGCGCGGCAGCAATTGAACAGTTGGCCGAATGGAGCAAGCGTGCTGATTGTGATATTGTCCACAAGAACGCAGGAACTGACCCGTCTGCAGTGATATTTGAATCTGTGCAAAAAGGAATAGACGATGATTATGATGTAGTAATTTGTGATACTGCAGGACGTTTACATACAAAAAAGAATTTAATGGAAGAATTAAAAAAAATGGTGAGGGTTATTCGGAAATTAATTCCGGACGCACCGCATGAAGTATTGTTGGTACTGGATGCCACTACCGGTCAAAATGCTATATTCCAGACGCGAGAATTTTTGCAGGCAGCAGAATTAACAGGGTTTATAATCACTAAATTAGACGGAACATCAAAGGGAGGAGTGGTTATCGGGATCGTCAACGAATTTGATATACCAGTACGATACATAGGCTTGGGTGAGCAAATAGACGACCTGCGTCCATTTGATGCACAGCAATTCACGAAATCAATATTTGCATAGTAATTTGACTTTGCCTGTTTTTCCCCATTGCAAGCACTTTGTTAAACCCGGTTATATGATATAAGACAGAGCGCCAGAACAAGGAAAATTATATTACCGCTCCAAGCTGCAAAAAATGGAGTTATCAGTCCCGCACCCCCAACTGCCAAAGTGATCTGATTGAGCATCCAAAACAAAATTCCCAGCAGGCAGCTTATAGCAAGTGATTCTGCTGCCATTCCACGTCTGTTATATGATGCAGAAAGCCCCAAACCAATCAAAACCATGATAAATATTTGAAATGGATAAGCAGTTTTCTGCAATAATTCAACACGATGCTGTGTCACATCCTGACCCTCGCTTTGCAGTTTGAGCGTATCCTCATACAGATCAAAGATAGGTTTGTGATGAGGTGAAGTTGGTATTTCAAATGATACAGTAGGTAATTTCTCTTTTTCTATTTGCCATTGATCCAAGTACTTCAGTTGTATGTTTTCATCCTGGAATAAATGTTTCTGAACATTTTGAAAAACCCATGATTGTTCCTGTTGTTTCCCACTTTCAATTTCTGTCTTTTCCACAAGTTGAAAAGGATTCTTCTGCCACTGAAATGAAGTAATAGAACTTAAACGCCCCTCCTGTCGGCGATCTCCAAAATAAAATATACTTTGCTCCTCACCTACTTTCCACAAGGGCATTAAGCGCGCAGTATTATCAGGTTTCACCCATGTTTGATGCATCCATGTATATGCATAATTCTGACTTAAATATGCAAATACAGCAATCAATGCCGAAATAGCTAAGACAGGAAAAGCCAGTCTCCAGCCGCCAATCCCTGAACTGCGCATAGCCGTTAACTCAGCGTTTTTGTTAAATGTACTGAATGTGGATACCGTGGCCAATAGCACAGTTATTGGTATAATTAGTTCAAATAATAAAGGCAACAACAATGCTGTTTCCTTTATAAATACTAAAAAACTTAACCAGTCAGAAAAAATTCCACTAAGGTTGCCAAAAAAATTCCCAATCATTGTCATCAATACAAAAGCACTGAGAAACAACAGAAAATAGCGAATGAATTCTGAGGCAATGTATTTTGAAATCATTTTGTAAGACTGAATTTTTTAATCAATCATGGATAAATTTCTCCATATGAAAAATATAAGATAAGGTTTCTTCAAATAAGGTGCAAAGTAATTAAACAGGAGCAGATTTAATTTACACAAAAATAAGGGCATTATTTTGCATGGGAGCACTTGATTAGTATCATACAGAGATTATATTTCATAATATGATGTAATAGGATGGAAAGCCTTTGAGAAGTCAATGAACGAATTAATTCTTGTACTTGAGGAAAATCCCGAAATCCAGGCAGTAATTTCTGCATCGCTGAAGGACAGCCCGATTTTTATCAATCAGGAGTTAGACCCGGATTATTTTCTCCAACAGGTGCAGAATCTGAATCCTGATTTAATTTTTATCAGTAATTCAGACAGTGAAAGCAATTACAGCACATGCCGCAAGATTCGTGAAGATCCAGCAATTAAGAATATCCCAGTAATTTTATTAGTAAATGCCAAAGACGAAATTGACGAAGATGTATTGAGAGAACTACAAATTAACGGGATGCTTCGTAAGCCTTTTGAAGCATCAATGTTAAAAGAGCAGATAAGTCAGTACATCTCTTTGGATGAAAATTTCGGCGCTGAACCAGACAAGGAAAATGATAACTTTGCTTTTGATATAAGCAGTATTGACAGCGATTTGAAAGAGATAAAACAACAAAATCAAGGTCAATCCCAACTGGAAAATCATGGGACTGATAAAATTCCTGATTCAGTGAAAAAATCTCAAGATACATCTTATGCCGAATCTGCGGGCAGTAATATGGATTCATTGGTTCTAGAAGACATTTTGATTGATAAGGAAAGCAAGGGGGAAATAAGCCCCAAGGAAGATATGCTTACGGACGAATCAGGGAAAATAACTGATGATCCTGAAGTGGGAATGGACAACGAATACAATTTTGATCTTAAATCTGAAGAAAAACCAGAAACTGACTTAACTGAAACTGATCTGGTCCCAGGAGGTCTAGAAAAACTCAAATTGTCAGGACTGGAGGATAAATATGCTGAAAGCCGACTTTTTAATGAAAATGAAGAAACAGAGCAAAAATTGCGCAGTGGTCTTACAGATATTGAACTTGAGAGTAATGATTTTGAAGATCCAAGTGTTATCTGGTCACATTCTCCTGATCTAGACCAAACACCAAGAGAAGGCTTGACAGATATCAGTTTGAAACAAACTGATTTTCATCCTTCATTCCCAAAGCATATTGCTCCATTAGAGGGGACTTCAGGAACTATAAGACAGGAAGATGAGGCCGGAGTTGAGCAAATTTCAGAAATGGATAATAGTCTGCTGCAGACTGGGAGTGAAGAATCCAATCATGTAAATGGGAATGTATTAGACGATATGCTTTTGACTGATTCAGAAGAAAAAGAGGCAGAAGAATATGATAATATTGAAGATGCAGAGCAATTTGTTGTGGATTCTTCCCTAGATGAATTTGATGAGGGTTTTATCGATATTCGGGATGCAGATGATGAAATAAATTCTATGGTCAAAGAGAGTATTGAAGATCAAGAAATCACCAGCTCAGAAACAGCTCTTGAAGAACTTGAAGACCTGAGTTTGCAAATGGAATCTCTTGAGGCAGAAGAAGATGAATTAGAAGCTGAAGAAAAGGAGTTTGACAAAGATCTGGAAAAAGCAAGAGTTCTAAACGAAGGAATAACTGCAGATTATCAGGAAGATGAACTTACAGAATTTATGGTTGATGAGCTGGGAGATCTGCTTGAACTTGATGAAGATGAGGTAAGCGATGAGATGGAACAGGATTACTCGCCTGCATCAGAAATTACCTATGCCCTTGAAGAAGACGTATTTGACAGTTGGGATGAGGCTGAAGAGGCTTTCATGGGGTTTGATAAAGATACAGCAATGTCTGAAGATGCAGATTGGACTGATGCAGAGACAGGAACTGAAAAAAGTTCAGGTAGAGATTATTTTTCTTATGAAGAAGGTAGATACAGCTTTAATGAAGATGAATTGAAAGATATTGTGACCAGCTCTGTTCAGAATGCATTAGAAAAATCAATTGCCTCATCTTTGGTTGAATTGGCAGTTTCAGAAATAAAAAATAATGTTTCAGGAAGAGTTTAAGGCTCATTTCCATAAGCAGATGCTATCTTTGCCCCAACAAGTGCATTATTACATACCAGTGCAATATTGGTTTTTAGACTTTCTCCATCAGTCAGCTGACTAATTCTCTCCAGCAAAAACGGAGTCACTGCTTTTCCATCAATACCCTTTTCTGATGCCTCTTTTAGGGACCTAGTAATGGCCTCTTCAATGACTTCCACATCCATTGCATCTTCCTGAAGCACAGGATGCGAAACTACCATACCTCCCTATAATCCAAGTTCCCATTTAACTATCATGCAGCGTGCAATTTCTTCAGCAGTATTGATACGCGATTGAACTAAATATCCACTAGTTGTTGTATAGAAAGCAGGAAATTCATCGGTACGATAACCAATGACAGGTACTCCCTGGGTTTCCAGATATTCTAGGGTGCGTGGAATATCAAGAATAGATTTTATGCCTGCACATCCACCCGCTACATTGGTGCGTGCTCACTCCATCAAATCACCAGATATATCCATGGTCTTTTCACTCCCCCGATGGACTCCACCGATGCCGCCTGTAACAAATACCGAAATTCCAGCCATCCTGGCACATACCATTGTAGCAGCAACAGTGGTTCCACCGTCCTGCTTTTGTGAAAGAACAAGTGGCACATCCCTACTGCTGACTTTCACAGTTTTTGTTCCTTGAGCAAACTGCTCAAGTTCCAGATTACTCAAACCTATCTTGATGCGTCCCTCTACAACTGCAATTGTGGCAGGGATTGCACCTTCTTTGCGGATAATACTTTCAACCTCCAGAGCAGTTTCAAGGTTTTGCGGGAATGGCATCCCGTGGGAAATGATAGTGGACTCAAGAGCTACAACAGGCCCATTTTCCTTAATTGAATTCTGAATTTCCTCAGAAATATCCATCCATTTACCAAGTTCCATTATTTACCACATAAGTTTGGAAATTAATGCTTAAAATGTTTAGTAATTTGCTTCCGAAACTATCTGAAATAGGAAAAACTGTCAAACAGCATTCACAAATAAAATTTTATCAAAAATGGCTCATTCCAATTCTGTAAATGAGTAACTATTCTAATTGTAAATAGATTTAGCAGTTACAAGATTGCTGGTTTTTTCTTTACAGACAAAGTGAATCTTGATAGAAATGAAACTTTTCTTTAAAATCTGAAAAATTTTCAACTCATTCAAAGCCATTCAACAATGAAAAGAAATATTCTTTTAAATCCGGGCCCCGCTACAACCACAGATACTGTTAAACAGGCACTAATGGTTCCGGACATTTGTCCTAGAGAAGAGGAATTTGGTGAACTTACACAATCAGTGCTGAAAAAGATAGTGGAAGTAGTCAATGGTGAATCAACACATTCCACAGTTATTTTTGCAGGTTCCGGAACAGCAGGTGTAGAAGCTGCACTTTGTTCAGTCGTCCCTGAGAATGGTAAAATATTGATTCTAGACAATGGTGCTTATGGCAAGCGTGCCGAAACAATTATACAGGCTTATGGAATTTCACACAGGACCATCCGGATTGAATGGGGCGACTTTCCAGACATCAGTCAAATTGAAACTGTTATAAAGGAAGAACCAAAACTGACTCATTTCTTTTTTGTACATCATGAAACCACCACTGGCATGCTCAATCCTTTAGCTGAAATATTGGAGCTCTGTGAGAAGTATGAGCTGGATTCAATTGTTGACGCAATGTCATCATATGCTGGATTGCCCATTGACCTACAAAGACAGCCGATTGACTATTTAATCTCCTCCTCAAACAAGTGTATTCAGGGCATGGCCGGGGTTAGTTTTGTGATTGCAAACAAAGAAAGACTAAAAGCGACCTCCAATGTTCAACCAAGGAATCTATACCTGAACCTGTGGGGTAATCATAGTTATATTGAACAAACAGGACAGTTCCAGTTCACTCCTCCAGTTCAAATTGTTTACGCTCTAGACCAAGCTTTGGATGAGTTTTTTAAGGAAACACAATCCGGGCGAACTGCACGATACGTAAGATCTTATGAGACTTTGCTGGAAGGGATTGAGCAGACAGGATTGGAGATGCTTTTGCCTGAATCACAGCATTCCAAGCTGCTGACAGCGATTGTTGAACCAAAATCCGCTGAATATAATTTTAAGGAGATGCACGATCATTTTTATGAAAATGATGTGACGATCTATCCCGGGAAAGGCGCCAAGAAAGACACTTTTCGTATAGCAAACATAGGTGCAATTGATTACCGGGATATGAAGGTTTTTAATGAACTCATGCTTCAATATTTTCAGGAAAAGAAAATCATTTAGCTTTACAGAATCTATATATATTGCTGATGAAAATAGGCATCCTTAAATGTGATTCAACAAATGAACATTTCCGCAAGGAGCATGGAGATTATCCTGACATGTTCATATCGCTCTTTAAAAGTGTTGAACCTACTCTGGAATTTGAAACCTATGATGTAATTTTGGGGGAGTATCCAAAAAACCTGCGGGACAACGATATATACTTAATTTCCGGCAGCCGTTACGGTGTGAACGATGGAGATAAGTGGATTGATGATTTGGAAAAATTTGTTTTGGAACTTCAACATCGGAAACACCCCTTGATAGGCATTTGTTTTGGACACCAAATGATTGCCAAGGCCCTTGGAGGAAAAACTGAATTGGCCTCTCAAGGGTGGGGAGTAGGAGTACAAAACTATCAGATAATTTTGACTGAGCCTTGGATGGAGCCTGATTTAGAGCAATTTTCTATCTTGTCCTTCCATAAGGATCAAGTTACCAAACTCCCGGAAGATGCTGTATTGATTGCAGAAAGTGATTTCTGTCCTTATTCTGCTTATTATATCGGTGAATGGTTAATTTCATTTCAGGGACATCCTGAGCTAACAAAAGATTATGTCAGAGCCTTGTTGCATCAGAGGGAAAATATTTTAGGTCAGGAAGTTCTTGAAAGTGGTATTAAATCCCTTGAACAGCAAATTCAACCAAAGATAATAGCAAAATGGATACTCAATTTTATGCATAATGGAGTTGTTGCAAAACAGGGAAATTGATCACTTTTATTATAATTCAGTTTCTCTATTTCCTGAATTTTGCTGCTTCATTTCCCAAAGCTTAAAATATCGAACAACATAATTCAGTGCATCAAATACAGAGCAAAATAATCCCGGCAGTCCGTCCCTGAATCCTCCCTTAAAAATATAGCGTCTAATAAAACGAGTAAGTGGTTTAAGTAATGTATAACTCAGGGTATTGAGAAAATTAATTTCGAGTCCTGCATCTTTTAGATATACAGCTTCTACACCTGTATAGAAATTGAACTTTCTTAAAAACTGGCTGATGTTCTGATACGGGAAATGCAGCATATCATTGCTCAATTTTCCGATGCTTCCGTCAACCACCAATTTTTCATGCACATGCTGATTTGGGAAACTTGCCTTGCCTTTACGGAAAAGGCGCAGCTGTGAATCAGGATATTGACTCCCATGACGCAGCCAATGCCCAAAATAATGATTTCGGCGGTTCAGCCTGAATGCTGAATGTGCAGTATCCTTCACAGCATCTTTTATCTCGTCAACAAGCTTTGCCGGAAGGCGCTCATCAGGGTCTATGTAAAAGAGCCACTCTCCTGTAGCCTGTTCCATAGAGTAGCTTTTGTTGATATTTAAGTTATGATTATTCGGGCGAGAAAAAACCTTGCAGCCGTTATCTTTTGCCACTGCCAAAGATTGATCATGACTTTCACAATCTACATACACAATTTCAGAAGCCCATTGCAGCTCGGGAAGTAATTCACGCAAGTGATCAACTTCATTGTGTCCAATGATAGTTACGCTGATTTTCATTGAGATTTGATGGGGAATTTATATTTTTCCCAAGAATTATTTTCATTCATAATTCATAATTACAAAGTTTTCAATCTAAATCATGTCTAATCTGTTGTCAATATTGCAGAAAAATCCTGTTGATGCATAAGTACTTCTAATTTCATAAAGATCTCGCTAAATATTAATTATTATTAATTATCTTCTTACACCTCCAAATCCTTGACACTAAATATCTCAATGTCATATCTTTAGGTTGTGGTTCATTTATACAAATGTCACTACAATTCAATTTTAAGTTAAGATCATAGACAGAATTTAAATGTACACACCAGTTAACACAGATGTATGGTTTTTGATGTGGAAGGATTCCCTGGCTCGGATTCAGGAAGAAGGCTTTTTGAACTTCCTAAAGATACTTCAGATTAGGAAGATTAAGATTAATTTGATGCCAGAAACCGTGAAGGTTATATTGAATTAATAAAAATTCTAAAGGGCTTTGGAAAGTCGGCAACTTCTCTTAATGAGATGGCACCAATTTTCAAAATTCCAAGCAAACTTGGATTAATTGGACAGGACATTACCGAGTTATGACTTGATGGTCACTTATGGAAAATTATTGCTTA
>JAKUUF010000049.1 GCA_022448705.1 SAR324 cluster bacterium
TTGGGGATCATTCATTGAAGTTTTTGCGGAATAAATATAATAGACCAACTATTGTGTATCAGCAAAGTGCTGAAATTCTAGATCTCCCATTTGAAGATATTCAGACTCTTCAGGATTTAATAGAGGTGTTCAGGACAGAAATGATTAAAAGAAAAAATTTGATTGCATTTGATGACTAAATGTAAATCATCATGTAATGAATTCGACTTTAAGAATTTCGATTTCAATTTTTCCTTTTGGAATAGGAATGGTGAGAGTCTCTCCAGCAGACCTGCCGATCAATGCACGCGCTATTGGAGAGGAAATTGAAATTTTATTTTGCTTTATATCTGATTCATCTTCACCTACAATCTGATAATTACTGACTTCTTCAGTATCAATATCCTCGAAGGTGACAGTTGCTCCAAATACGACCTTATCTCCGGATAGTTTTTCAATATCAATTACATTTGCATTTGCCAACTTGGCATTAAGTTCCTGTATTCTGCCCTCAATAAATCCCTGCTGCTCTTTTGCGGCATGATATTCAGCATTTTCCTTTAGATCTCCGTGTTCCCTTGCCGTGGAAATTGCATTAACAACTGCAGGCCTATCAGTATTTAAAAGTTGTTTTAGTTCTTTTTTTAAAAGTTCATATCCCTTTTTGGTAACGGGGTAAGATTCTTTCATAGCTGAAAATTATTACAGATTGAATTTTCTCAGAGAATTTAACTTAACTGATTTATTTTTGGAATAACAAAGTGCTATAGGGTAGAAAGACGGAATAAAATGATCAAGATGCGAAATTCAGCGAATGTTTGGCATTACCCATTCATATTGATCGCGGTAAACGGAGATCATTTCTCCTTGATCATCATCAGGCATGTTACGGCGTATTATCCGTGCTAAAGAGGTGTTCATTTCCTGTAAATTCTGCATTGCATAATAATGTGAAATTCTTCTGTCCCAACAATTTTTAACCTTCCGGGATTCATACACTGAATCTGATGCTGCATAAAATGCCTGGTAAAGTTGATTGTCGCTTCTTTCATCAAAAAACAGGGCCAATCCTGACTTGGCATCCTCATGAAGTTTAAAGGCTCTTTCAATCACAACACTTGCACAGGTTGTCGGTGCAGCTTGCTCTTTGGTAAAACCAATGATTTTATTAAAATTTGAACATCCGGAGCAAATAAGAAAAATTCCGGAGAGAAAAAATAACAGTAAACTTCTTTGCATCATTTAAATAGTAAAAATTGTTTAATGGTTACTTAAATTATTCAAAAGAAGAATAATTCCATTAATTTTTACAGTATAAATTAACTGTAATTTTCTTCGGCAGTTTATCACTAAACTTTAGAACTAATTTGAGGCGTTCAATTTTCAAACGATTTTTATTTCCAACTTTGTCAGTTTTTCCACTGCTCCTTCTAATTTATCTCCCCTTTTAAGGGGGCCAACACCTGATGGTGTTCCGGTGAAAATCAAGTCTCCTGGACAGAGTTCAAAAAATCCTGAGAGGATGGATATAATTTCAGGTACAGACCAGATCATTTCAGAAATATCACCCTGCTGACGAATCTCACCGTTTACTCTAAGAGTGATACTCCCCTTTTCGAGGTATCCAACTTCATCAACTTTATGCAACACTGAGCATGGTGCAGAATGGTCAAAACCTTTTGCTACAGCCCATGGACGACCTTTCTTTTTTGCCTCCTGCTGCAAGTCTCTCCGTGTTAAATCCAGACCCACTGTGTAACCAAATACGTGATTGAGTGCTTCTGATTTTGAAATTTTGTTCCCTTTTTCTCCAATAGCAACAACCAATTCAATTTCGTGGTGCAAATTTTTTGTCACGGGCGGATAAGAAATTTGTGAGTTCTGATGAAAAACTGCGTCTGCTGGTTTGCTGAAGAAAAATGGGGCATCACGCTGAGGATTTGATCCCATTTCATACATATGTTCAGAGTAATTCTGACCCACGCAATAAATTCTATGGACAGGAAAAACGTCTTCAGTTCCCGCAACAGACAGTACAGGAATTTTATGAATTGGAAAAACGTAACTCATCAAAATGTTTATAAATTTTTAAATAGATTCAATTTAATTTAATTGTTTAATTATAAGTAAACTTCAACCATCATTTTGTTTTGTCAAAGCTTGTTTGTAAACATAGATGATTGCATAATCACTCTGTTCTGCTTATGCTGTTCATCACGACTTGAGAAGCAGGATTAAAGATCAGTAAGAATTTGAATTATACAATCATTTGCAGAGTTATTAAAAGCTTGTAAAATGGTTTAATTGTTTGAGAAACATCAAATCATATATTCTTTTATGTTAAAAAATACACTCTCCATTAATGTAGCCTGGGGGCATTGTGACCCCGCGAATATAGTTTTTTATCCGAATTATTTTATCTGGTTCGATCAGAGTTCTCATCTATTATTTGACAAAGCAGGGGCAAATATGAGCAGCCTGATGAAGGAATTTGGAGTTGTAGGGTTACCAATAGTTGATGCTCATTCAGAATTTCTTGCTCCATCTTCATATGGAGACATGATCGAAGTTACAAGTTGGGTGAGCGAGTGGAGGGATAAAACACTGATTACATCACATGAAATCCATAATAATGGACGACTAGCAGTAAAAGGAACTGAAGTACGTATCTGGGCTAAACCACATCCTGAAGACCCCAATAGACTGCAGGGGCAATCTATTCCTGACTCTCTAAGATCCCGCTTTGAGGGATAAGTCTTGTTATTTTACTTCCATCTTGAAATCCTGAAAATAGCTTGTTTAAAGCTGTTATATTCGTTTTTTACAGCGAATATATTCAAGTATGCTGTTCATCTTGTTTTCTATAGATTGATTAAATTGAACATTAAATTGTTAAACAATATTTAACATGCCAAATCTTACCAGTTTAGCAAAATCCTGCGGTTGAGCAGCCAAATTCGGTCCGGTCGGACTGAAAAAACTTCTGTCTTCATTACCGCAAAATTTTGATCAAAATGTGCTGGTTGGTTTTGACACCAGTGATGACGCCGGAGTCTATCGTCTGAATGATGAACAGGCACTGGTTTTCACAGCTGATTTCATCACACCACCAGTAGATGATCCATTGATATACGGACAGATAGCTGCTGCGAATTCACTCAGCGATATTTATGCTATGGGAGGCAAGCCATTGTCCTGCCTGAATCTTGTTGGTTTCCCTTCAGGAAAACTTGATAACGAAGTTTTAGAAGGAATAATTGCTGGTGCACTGCAAAAAATAACCGAGGCAGGCGCAGTTCTTTTAGGAGGACATACAACTGACGATGATGAACCAAAATTCGGATTAACAGTAACCGGTCTGGTACATCCTGAAAAAATTTGGAGAAACAGCGGCCTGCAAGACGGAGATCATTTGATTCTAACTAAGCCCATAGGCAGTGGAGTATTGCTAAATGCTAACAAAAAGAAACTGGTTTCTCAAAATGCTTTGCAGGAATGTATTGAATCAATGACCAAACTTAATAAAACTGCAGCGGAATTAATGGCTGATTTTGAGATACATGCAGCAACAGATATAACAGGATTTGGTTTTGCTGGACACGCTCTGGAAATGGTTCAGGGAGATGAGCTGACATTGAATTTTACTTTGGACAAAATTCCTTTTTTTAGAGAAGCATGTCAAATGTACCTGAATGGTATCACTACAAGGGTAAATAAAATCAACCGTGAGATGGTTGAACAACACTGGTCTTTCCCCCATGAAAGTAGGCCTGAGCAACAGGAGTTATTACTTGACCCTCAGACCAGTGGTGGTCTTTTATTTGCTGTCCCGGGAGACCAATCTGCCTCAGTTATAAGTGCTCTTCATAATGCAGGGATCACTTCCTCCAAACAAGTTGGCTTTGTTAGCAAATTCAAAATTGCGAAGCTGATCTTCAGCTAAAGCCCCCTCCACTAAAATACAATTCTAAAATTCTAAACGAACTTATTAGCTTGAAAAAAATTATATATGCTGGGTATAATGATAAGTTAAACTTTATTTATTGTATATAAATTTTTTCCATAGATTCATTAGACTGGGCTATGAAACCCGCATCTCAAAAAATACTTGAAAACACCAGAAACATCGGCATTTCTGCGCACATTGACAGTGGTAAAACAACTCTCACTGAAAGAATTTTGTACTATGCAGGAAAAATTCACAAAATTGAAGAAGTACGTGGTGGCGGTTCCGGTGCGACGATGGATCACATGGAACTGGAAAAAGAAAAAGGAATCACCATTACATCAGCAGCTACAAGTGTAGACTGGAATGATAAGAAAATAAACATCATTGATACGCCCGGACATGTTGATTTTACGGTAGAAGTTGAACGCTCCCTAAGAGTTCTTGATGGAGCAATTATGATACTATGCGGTGTGGCTGGTATTCAGTCACAATCGATTACAGTAGATCGTCAAATGAAACGCTACAATGTCCCACGACTGGCATTTGTAAACAAACTGGACCGGATGGGTGCAAACCCACATAATGGGATAAAAGGCATTTGTGACATTCTTAAACTGAATGCTGTTGCAATGCAGCTGCCGATCGGTCTTGAAGAAGATCATGCAGGAGTGATTGATCTGATCAGAATGAAAGCCAATTATTTTGATGGTGAACATGGAGATGACGTTCGCATCGAGGAAATCCCTGATGATATGAAGGAAGACGCAGAAAGGTATCGGGCTGAGATGTTGGAAGCAGTATCCATGTTTGATGATAAAATGATGGAAGATTTACTTGAAGATAATGAAATTGAAGAAGATACCATCCACGCAGCAATAAAAAAAGGGGTACAGTCACTTGAATTATGCCCCGTTTACATGGGTAGCGCATTCAAAAACAAAGGAGTTCAATTATTGCTGGATGCTGTTACCCGATATTTGCCTTCTCCTTTGGAATCAGTTTCAACAAAAGCAAAAGATATCAAAACTCAGGAAGATGTTGTTATGAGTTGTGATCCTGAAAAGCCAACAGTTGCCATGGCTTTTAAGCTTACGGAAGAGCAATTTGGACAGCTGACATATACCAGGATTTATCAGGGTAAACTGCGTAAAGGAGAGCAGGTAATTAATTCAAGAACTGGCAACAAAATGCGAATTGGGCGCATGGTAAGAATGCACTCAAATGACCGAGAGAACATTGATGTAGCTGAAGCTGGAGATATTGTTGCAATGGTTGGAGTAGATTGTGCCTCTGGAGATACTTTTTGTGGAGATGGTATTCATGTTTCATGTGAATCTATTTTTGTTCCGAATGCTGTAATTTCTCTGGCAGTTAAGGGGAAAAATAATGAACAGCATATGAAAATGAGTAAAGCACTCGGAAGATTTACTCGGGAGGATCCGACTTTTCATGTTGCTACTGATGAAGAGTCTGGAGATACGGTAATTTCAGGAATGGGTGAACTTCATTTGGATATTTATATTGAACGTATGTTGCGTGAATATGGAATAGATGTAATTGTAGGCGCACCACAGGTCAACTACCGAGAGGCAATTACCAAAACGGCAGGGTTTGATTATTTACACAAAAAACAAACCGGAGGAGCAGGACAGTTTGCAGGTGTGAATGGTTCTGTTGAACCACTGCCGTTAGATAATGAAGAGGGATTTGAATTCGTGAACAAAATATTTGGAGGATCAATCCCTTCAGAACATGTTCCTGCCTGCGAAAAAGGATTCAGAGATGTGATGGAAAAAGGACCCCTGGCAGCATTCCCAATGGTTAATATCAGGGTCACACTTAATGAAGGAAAATACCATGAGGTTGATTCCAGTGATTTGGCTTTTCAACTCGCATCACGGTACGCTATGCGTCAGGCAGTTGAAAAAGCAGATCCCGTTTTGCTTGAACCGGTTATGAAAGTTGAAATAGAAACTCCAAGTGAATTTCAAGGATCAGTGATCGGTGATCTAAGTTCAAGGCGTGGAGTAATATACGGTACTGAAATGAAAGGTGATGAGACAGTTATCAATTCTGGAGTTCCCCTTGGAGAAATGTTTGGTTATGCTACAACGCTACGTTCCATGACTGAGGGAAAAGCAAATTACACCATGGAGTTTGAAAAATATTCAGAATGTCCGAAATTTGTTCAGGAAAAAGTGATTAAGGAACGTCAGGAGAGGCTTAAGGAAAATGATGATTAAGAAAGGTGGAATGCTTTAATTTGCTCTATCACTCTTTCCTGCATACCAGTTGTCATTCCCGGATAAACCGGCAGGGCAAGAACCTCTTTAGCTGCAGTCTCTGAAGCGGGAAAATCCCCTTTCTTTCCTCCCAAAAATTGAAAACACTCTTGCAGGTGAAAAGGAATAGGGTAATAAACACCTGATGCGATTCCCTGCGCTTCCAAAAATGACTGCAATTCATCTCGCCTTTCTGTTCTGATCACATACTGGTTAAAAATATGAGGATTTTGCATTGTTTTAGGATGCATGATTAGGGGTGTTCTTATTTTCTCATTTAAACCTGATTCAGCAAATAACTTGTTGTAATTCTGGGCATTTTTTTGGCGTTGTTCGTGCCATCCATTTAAATGAGGCAGCTTGATTCGTACTACTGCTGCCTGAATTGGATCAAGCCTGAAGTTGCCTCCTATCACCCGGTGGTAATAGCTTCTCTCACCACCGTGTACCCTTTTCAGACGAAGCAATTCGGCCAGTTCGGATTTGTTGACTGTTACAATCCCTCCATCACCTATCCCTCCTAAATTTTTAGATGGAAAAAAAGAAAAACATCCAAAATCACCTATACTGCCTGCACATCTTTTTTGCCCATCAATTTTGCATTCTGCACCAATTGCCTGGGCACAGTCTTCAATGACAGGGATGTCGAAATTTTCTGCAATTTTTGATATTTCAGCCATATCGGCACATTGGCCGTAAAGATGAACCGGAATTATTGCCTTAACCCGTTTTCTTCTTTCCTCATCCATTTCGGCTAATGTCACTCTCAACTGCTCCGGGTCAATGTTGAAGGTTTCCGGATCTATGTCAACAAAAACCGGCGTGGCATTCAATCGTGCTACTACACCTGCTGTGGCAAAGAATGAAAAATTGCTTGTCAGCACAATATCTCCAGGGCCAACTTCTAAAACCATAAGAGAAATCAGTAATGCGTCTGTGCCCGAAGATACTCCTACTGCATCTTCAGTTCCACAATATTCAGCGATTTCCTTTTCCAGCTCATCAATTTCCGGGCCCATGATGTAGCGGGTTGAATCTATTACCCGGGTAACTGTTTCAACTATTTCATCACGCAAATCCTTTAAAGGAGGCTTCAGATCAAGCAATGGGACTTTCATTTATAAAAGCTAATGGTGTTTTAAGGATTAGTTATATTTAAGGGAAATATGGTTTAAGAAGATAAAATTCACAAATTTAATCTGAAGTCTCAAAATCAAACAAGAACCCAAATATCATAGAGCGCATGCGTGTAAGCTGTTATGGCAAATCCTCGTACAAAGTAGAGGACAGTAAACAATAATCCCGCAGCCCAGCGAAACATGAAACTGTAAAGCTGCCATGTATCTGCCATGGTGCCTACATAATGGCTAAGTGAAAACAGAAAGGAGGCTAGTAAAACTGAAACAACTGCTGCGACTACCTTTTTTTTTAACAAAGGACTTAGCAGCAAAAAAAGTAAATTTAATAAAATTACCCTGAAAATTATTTCTTCGAATAAGCCTGCACCAACTGAAAGAGCAAGATTCTGCATTAACCCACTTCCAGGGCCTCCGGACGAAAGTCCGCCCAGTCGTAAAATGGATTGTAACACTACTCCGAGAACCAGGCTGAAAGCGAGACACTCAGCAAACATCAATGCAAAGTAATTTGCTTTCAACTTTATTCCGCGTGCTCTTGATTTGGCTATTGGGATCAAAGCCAGTGAAATTCCAATCAACACAAAGGTTATGTGTTGTGCCTGTAGATCAAAAGCCATTAAAAAAGTACGGATCCATACATCGGCAGCGTTTCTGATCCCCCAGTATCGTGATTGACTAAGGACAATCAGTATTTCATAAATCACCAGTAAAGGCAGAGCTGCAACAGCGGAGTAATAAGCTGAGCGTGAATAACGCCAATAATTGCTCATTCGCTCCCTGTTTTACCAGTTAAGAAGTCTAAGGGGAAATTTTGGAAGCTTAAATTAGACACAATTTAGAAACGGGTAACTTGGACAGATTCAATATATTTCAGGTTTTTAAGCTTGTCTGCCAATTTTTTAGTTTCTGAACGCGCAACTTTTCCAACGCGCACACGATAAAGTGTTTTGCTGCCTGCTGTGTGTTTAAAGATGAATGCATCCTCAAAACCATTCGCCTTAAGTTTTTCAACTAGCTTTTTTGCGTTTTCATGCTTTCTAGAAGCAAAAACCTGGATTGTGTATGCTGCATCTTCTGTTGTTGCTGCAAATGGTTTTGTAACTGCAGGTTCTTCTGCAGCATCGGGGGTTGTTGGGGTTTCTACAATGGAAGTGTCTGATTTTGGCACTTCAGGTGTTTTTGGCTTAGGTGTTTCTTTTGTGGTAAGATCAGTTTTCTCAGGTGAGGTTAACTTTGGTTTTTCAGGTGTTACAGGTTCAGGTTTTTCCGGAGTTTTTAATTCTGGTTTTTCCGTCACTTTTGTCAATTCTTCAGTCTTCTTTTTTAAGTCACGCAATTCCTCCAGATTAATCGATTCCTGCTCTTTATTACGTTCGCTCAGTCCGAAAAATTTCAGGTCTTCTTCTGACAAAGGTTTTTCTGCAGAAATATCCGTTTCTACATCAGGATACTCGGGGGGGCGCTGCATGCTTTTTTCGATAACCATTCCAAGATAAAAAGCTGCAGCAAGACTGAAAGTACTCAGAGTTGTTAATATTACAACAACCGGTAGTGTAAGTTGAATTCGAAAAACTTTTCTTCCTCGTGATTCCGGCATGTCAATTATTTGTTTGTATTAGCTTAGTTTGCTCTGCCATACCATGATCCTTTTATATCAGGTTTTTCAAGGTATTGATTAAGTTTCCTCAAAAATGATTGCCGATCAATTTCCCGGGCTCCCAAACTTAAGAGATGTTGTGTGGTCATTTGACAATCAATAATTTTTATTCCCACCTGCTTGGAAAATTCGGCGAGTGCGACCAAAGCGGCTTTAGAAGAATCGCTAACAGTACTGAACATTGACTCCCCAAAAAAACATTGTCCTAATGAAATTCCGTACAGGCCTCCTACCAGTTCCCCATTAAGCCAGCTTTCAACAGAATGTGCATAGCCTTCCTGGTGTAGTTCAGTATACGCTTGCTGCATTTCAGGAATTATCCAGGTTCCTTTACCTTGTTCGGTTCTGACATCAGCACAGGCTTTGATTACATTTTCAAATGATGAATCAAAACGAATTTCGAACTCCTGTTTGCGCAGAACTTTACGTAAACTCCGGGATATTTTTAGCTCTTCCGGAAACAAGACCAGACGAGGGTTTGGGCACCACCACAAAATGGGCTGTCCAACTTCATACCAAGGAAAAATCCCCTGTCGATATGCCGCAAGCAATCGTTCTTTTGTTAAATCACCTCCAACCGCCAATAAACCATCAGCTTCAGCTTCTTCTGCAGGAGGAAATAAAGGAATATCAGGGATAAGCTGATAAACAGGCATGGCAACGAAATAATAATTGCAATGAATTATGTTGTGCCTTAATCAGACTTAAACTAAGAACTGACTTCGCTCAGTTACTTCCGCACATCAGTCAGAAAAGGCAAATCTCATGCCATATAATGGCTGCGTAGAGGAAAGAAAAAAGTTGAGTGAATTTATTGAAAATTCCAATAACTTTTAATGATTCAAATAAGACCCGAATATAGATATAAACTGTTAATGCTCAACAGCATCAGCTGATTCTTGATTTTTTGGCTGAATAATTATCTGTAA
>JAKUUF010000005.1 GCA_022448705.1 SAR324 cluster bacterium
TGATAAACAACACTTCTCTCTTCTCGACTGAAAGGCCGTCCGCTTGTATCTGATTCAACAAAGTACTGGTAAATTTCAGGTCTGATTTCTTCAAGTAAAAATCTCATGTGTCCCAGCACAGGGAAGTTTCGAAGAACTGAGTGTGATTTTTGTGTAATATCGAACATTCCAAGTAAAATCAGGGGCCCGAAGAAAATCATTGACCATAGAACTTGTGGAAAATAAAAGTATGAAACCACATTTATGGTTAGTACCACAAAAGAGGTTTGCAGAAATAATGAGCGCATGAAAATATCCCGAGAGTTTAGGCAGATACAGACTAAATTAAGCTACAGTCTGGACGAAAGTTTAACAGTATCTTTTACAGAAAGAGGGAAAAAAGTGCAAGTGTTACGGTTGCGTTTTGATTGTGGGCTAGCCTCCCACGCGAGACATGACAAGAGAAGAACCTGTGAAGGCTGCATCCTGTTTGAAGGAAATAGATTTTTTAACAAGTTTTTTTAGGACTTCCTCCGGATCTGCATGATTTAGCAAATGACGTATTGAAACAGGTGAAGGATTACTCAAACAGCCTATAAGCTGTCCGTCAGAAGTCAGCCGCAGCCGGGAACAGGTGGAACAAAACGGTGCACTGTTATTTGGAATAATTCCAAAGTATCCACCTGGAACCCAGTATCGAAGTGAAGTAGAATCAGACTCTGCAGAAACAGGTTGAACAGAGTATTTTTTTGAGATTCTCCTTAGAATTTCATGCATATCTATCAGTTTAAAATCATCTTTTTTATACAGCGGCCCCATTCCCATTAATTCCAGGTAGCGTACTTCAACACCACGGTCCACTCCGTATTCAAGCATCTTCACTATCTCATTTTCATTTTCTCCCTTTATAACTACCATGTTGATTTTTACCAACAGACCATATTTTAAACATGCTTCAATGCCTTCCAAAGTTTTATGAAGTTTCCCTACTCTTCCCAGTAGCTTAAATTTTTCAGGGTCAAGTGAATCAAGACTTATGTTTACGTTTTTAAGACCTGCTTCAGCAAGAGCCTTGGCTTTCCTGGCAAGCAATTGGCCATTAGAAGTTAGGCCAATGCTTTTAATACCCATTTCACTAATGCCTGAAATTACATTCACTATCTCTGGATACAGCAGCGGCTCTCCGCCAGTCAGGCGTACTTTTTCAATTCCTGCATGCTCTTTTAACAATCGGACCAGATACAGCATCTGGTTAGAATTTAATTCATCCGGAGAACGCTTATGATCGCTCAGGCTTGTGACACAATATGTGCAAGCCATATTGCAGACTTCACTTAAAGAAATACGGAGTTTATTAATGTTTCGACCGTGCTGGTCTATCATGAAAGGTCTCCTTTCCAAAGTCGGGAGGCAGACCGGTTTCCCTGTCTACCCTATCGCTCGCCAAACCATGGTTTTTACTTTAGGTATCAGCGAATCGGAGATTGATTGAGATTTAAGTTTTTGCGAGTGAGAATAGTATTTTATTTTTAAACTTAAGTCAAGAACTTTTGCAAAAAACTTTTTGATTCAAGTATTTGCTTTTATCAGCGACTGCCTCTAAGGTAAATTTGTATGTTGAAAAACAAATCTTTATGCATTGAACTATTTTTATGGAACTAATTTTCATCTTGGGAAACATTCATTAAATTCAAATTTAGAATGGCAAAAAAAAAATGGGGTCAGCATTTTCTTAAAAGCAAAAGTATTGCAGAATCTATTGTTCAGGCAGCTGATGTTCAACATGGGGATCATATTCTGGAAATTGGCCCTGGTTATGGAATGCTGACTCAGGCATTGTTAAACTTTAATGCTACAGTCACAGCTGTTGAAATTGATCCGGACCTATGTGCAAAATTGCGAAAAAAGTTTGAGAAAGAGAATAACTTCACACTGTTTGAGCATGACGTGATGAAACTTGAAACTAATGAATTTGAAAAATTAATAAAGTTACCTGCAAAATTAGTAGCAAACCTGCCATATAATATTGCAACTGCACTACTGCTGAAGCTGCTGCCGGTGCGCAATGCATGGGAGTCTTTTACTGTTATGGTTCAGTTGGAGGTTGGAGAAAGACTTTGTGCTATACCTGAGTCAGGCAAAACATACGGACCATTGTCTCTGGTCGGAGCTCTTGGTTTTGAAAAACAAATTGTTAAAATCATAACTCCGGACTGTTTTTTCCCTTCACCAAAAGTAGATTCGTGTGTAATCCATCTTTTACCAAGAAATTCAGGGCTAACTATAGAGGAGGAAAAGCTTTTTCTTAAATGGAGCCATTTGTTGTTTCAACATCGTAGAAAAACATTACTAAATGGAATTCGCAAACATTACCCCGAATGGTTTCAAAACTGTAAAGAGTATCTTCTCGAGAAATATGATATGCGAAGACCTGGAACCCTGGATTTCAATGAATGGATGAATCTTTTTTATAATTTTATGAAAAGTAAACAAAATGTCTTGGGAAATTAAATTGTTAAATGAACCAAAAATGATGACTTTTTTCATAAATTGTAAATTCCAGTTGTTTACCAAAACCTTCCTTTTATCTGTTCTGTTAATCGGACATACTGCTATTTTTTGCAGTGGTTCTGAACCAATACATTCACTGGATTTCTCAGGAAATGGCCCAATATTTCTTTCAAAGAAACAAATCAGTGAGGATTTAAATCTGGCCAGTCGTCTATTTCGTGATAACTATGTGCGGCATCCAATATTTGAACAGCATGGAATCAACTGGGAAGGAGTTTTCCAAAAGCTGGAGAGTTTATTATTGAAAGACATAAATCCTGTTCTAACACATCATTTTCAAAAGCAGCTTATAAAAGCTTTGGAATTTACAGAAGATTCAAATATCCAGGCCGATCTGTTCTTAAAAAAAAGACATTATGTTCAGCGAGTTGAACCAAAAGCAGCATTTTATACAGGAATAACACTGGCACAACAGCAGAATCGTTTTCGGGTTTTGCCTGGATTGCATCAAACAAAGAATATTATCAACCACTGGTTTATTAATTGTGCAAAATCTCAAGAAGTATTCTTCCCTGTCTTGCCCCAAAGACAAGCAGAATTATTATTTATGTTAGGAAAGCAAGCCAACCACCAGCTTAAGCATCTTAACTGTACATTTGAGAGTGAGGCAGGTGTGAAACGGGAAACTTTGCTCCCGCTGTTTATTTCTAAGTCAGAACTAAATTTTGAAGGGAATCCAATTTACGAATTTGTTGACGGGCGTATCCCATATATCCGCTGGTACAGGGACGGAAAAGCTGAAGAAACTGATGTAAAGAAATTTTACAAACTGGCGAGAAAATTGAGAAAATCGCAAAATCTTATCATAGATGTAAGAGGCAACAAACATGGAAGTTTTAGATTCATAGAGAACTGGCTTAGAGAATATACCAGCAGTCACTGGAAAAACGTGATCATCAGGGAACGTCAGACAATTCAGATCTTAAATGGTCTTTTGAATCGTGTTCAATGGAATCTGCATCATGACACATCACGTCATTTGATCGGTAAAGATCAGCTTGAACAAAAACGTGAGCAGCTTCGTAGTCTGATTTATCATTTCATTGAAAAGGAACTTGACCAAAAATGGGTAGAGACCAAGTTCATTTTTAACGGGAATAAAGATGCGCCAGAATGGGAAACTCGTCTAATCGTTATTGCAAACCATCATTGTGGTAACGGCTGCCAATTTTTAGCCGCATTGACTAAACAGATACCGGATGGAACCCTGATTGGAACAAATACAGGATCGTTTCCAAAAAATTCTTTCGGACCTGTTTTTCAGCTAAGGCATTCTCGGATAATGCTCACTTTTGAAAATAAATTACACTTGAATCATCTGGGTGAGCCCGTTTCAACTTCTGGATATCTTCCGGATTACTGGCTTTTCCCGCCAACGGGGCTCACCGAAATCATGCGATATGCAAATAAACCAAATTAAGCTTTTTGAACTCTATTTTGATTTAGCCCACTTGATTAAAAAGTTTTTCTCTGTCAACATCGTGCTAGTCATGAATATAAATGAATTTTCTTAAGAGCTGTTTAAAGTATAGAAAAAAACTGATGACACTTTTCTTCAAAAACACTGTAAGAATACCGCTTTTTCTAATATTTTTATCACTAAATACAATTTTTCACGGATCATTGGTTAGTTTGTGCGGAATCATCAAATTCATAATTCCAATACCTGAATTTCGCATTTTTATAGCACGAATTGCATACTGGATTTCCGGAGGATTTGTGCTGACAGACAATGTTCTGATGAAAGTTTTTTATGATCCTGAATGGGATATACAGGGACTGGAAAACTTAAATATGAACGGCACATATTTAGTTATGAGCAATCATCTTTCATTACTGGACATTCCTGCATTGCAGCGTGTTTTCTTCCAACAAATCCCATTTTTACGTTTCTTTATCAAACAGCAGTTGATTTTTGTCCCTTTTCTTGGACAAGGGCTTTGGGCTTTGAACTTTCCATCTATGAAAAGGTATTCCAAAGAAACTTTGAATAAACATCCTGAATTGCGTGGTAAAGATCTGGAAACTACAAAGCGTTCATGTGAAAATTTACGTGGACAACCTGTATCTATGCTTATTTATGCTGAGGGAACTCGTTTTACTCCTGAAAAACACAGCAGAAAAAATTCACCTTACAAAAATTTATTAAAGCCGCGTGCAGGAGGAATACATACCGTGTTGAGCAGCCTAGGTGATGAACTTACGTCCATACTTAATGTCACACTGGTTTATCCAGGGCATGCATCTCCAAGTTTATTTGATTTTTTACTTGGGAAAATCCCCAGGGTTGTAATTAGAATTGAGAACCTTAAACTTGGCGAGAGTGGAGTCCCATCTTTTGAGACAATTCAATCCAAAGCAGGATCATTAGCAGTCAGGAACTTCCTTAATCAGACTTGGGAAGTTAAAGATAAAATTATCAGTAAAATCCATTCTGAATCATCAATTACGGGAACAATTACTCAGCCTACAAGCGAGCCGTCTTCAACTGATTCTGCTGGTGTCAGCAGTACAACTTCTTTATTTTCAGAATAAGCTCCAAGCACCAGCACTTCTGATTTAACTCCTGCTATGCGTTTTAGCGGGAAATTTACCACTGCGGTTATTTGCAGACCAATCAAATTTTCCGGACTGTAATTTTTTGTAATCTGAGCAGAACTGGTTTTAATTCCCAGAGGACCAAAATCTATTGTTAACGTATATGCTGGCTTAATTGCTTTGGAATTGAGAATTGCCTCCAGAATCGTTCCTGTGCGGATTTCAACCTGTGTAAATTCCTCAAAAGTAATTTCTGCCATAGAATATTTTCAGGAGTATATAAATTGAATAGTTATGAATCATTTGTTTTAAAAAACAGACTTAATTTCTCTTAACAAAGCCTGCACTGGATGAAGAGGGCGAAATCCATCAAAACGCTTTACCTGACTGCGGCAGGAAAAACCGGTAACCAATATTTTTTGCCTGTAAAATGGATCTTCTGGGATTTTTTTTCTCCAGCTTAAATTGTATATACCGAGTGACTCTTCATAATGCTCTGTTTCATGTCCATATGTTCCTGCCATTCCGCAGCACCCTGCATTTATAAGCATTAAATCTAAACCAAATAGATCGAAAACATCCTTCCAAAGTTCAAGTGAACCTTCAGCTGTTGTTTTTTCAGTACAATGCCCGAGCAAATGATATTCTTCAATATTTTGCTTTGATTTAACTGAATGCCTTCTGCAGTTTTTACTATTCATCATTAAAAATTCCTGCGGCAGCTGCACTTTGAATGGTAAATCCTTTTGTCCAAGAATTCTAAGATATTCATCACGATAGGTTAGCACAATACTGGGATCAAGCCCGACAATAGGAATCCCTGCTCCTCCAACATGTGTCAGCCATTTTGTATTTCTCTCTGCAACATACCTGAATTTTGTTAAGAACCCTTTTACATGAAGTGGCTTACCGTTAGGATGGAACGGAGCAACATAAACTGAAAAATCCAATTTCTTTAGCAACTGATAAAACTCAACTACAACCTGAGATTCATAAAATGAAGTGAATGCATCTTGAAGAAGAATCACACTGCGTTTAGATTCTTTAGCTGAAAGTGTATACAGATCATCTAAATTAAATGCTGTTTGATCATAATTCAAAAGACGCTTCCTTACAGATTCGGGACTGTATTCCGGGAAATCCCTTAAACCAATTTGTTTTTTGAGTAATTCCCTGCACAAAGGTAAACTTAAAAATGAATTTATCAGCCATGGCATTTGTGAAAATAAACGGCCAAGGCTTTCAGTTGATCCCACAAGATAATCTTTTACCGGACGAAAATAACGTGAATGATACAGTTCCAGAAATTTTGAACGAAATTCAGGTACGTCAACATTTACCGGACATTGTGTTACACATGCTTTACAGACTAAACATCCAGCCATGGACTCATAAACCTCGTGTGAAAAATCATATTCTCCCTGAATTTTGCGCAATGAAATAAAAAATTTACTGAGAAAATTTTGTATTACACCTTTGCGCTTGATTTCAGGAAGAGTTTTTTGCTGCTTCAAAGAAAGTAGTCTTAACCACTCACGTATCAATGATGCTCTTCCTTTAGGAGAATGAATGCTTTCACGAGTAATTCTTGAAGAAGGACACATGACGCTGTCATGCGAGTAATCGAAACAAGCCGCATTCCCATTGCAGTGCATGGCAGACTGATATTCTTTAAGATAATCCTGATGTATCTGACGTTCTTTCTGTCCACGTAAAGGTCCTTCCAGAGGGACTACAGGATCTTTATGTGAGTAAGGTGTGACTATTTTTCCTGGATTTAGCCGATTATTTGGATCGAAAGCTTCTTTAATGTACTGCAAATCCTGATGCAATTCCTTACCAAAAAAATCAACTGTATATTCACTGCGGAAACCACGGCCGTGTTCGCTCCACATGACACCATCATATTTTTTCACCAGTCCAACAACTTGATCGGAAAGTTCTCTGACCCATACTTCCTCTTCAGGCTTTTTTAAGTCCAGGGCCGGACGCACATGCAAACATCCAACGTCCACATGCCCAAACATTGCATATTCCAGATCATAGGAATCTAGAAGTTTTTTGAACTCACTGATATATCTCGCCAGATTTTTTACAGGAACTGCTGTATCTTCCACAAAAGGGATTGGCTTCCTTTCGCCTATTGTCTTTCCTAAAAGCCCTACCCCTTTTTTACGCAAATTCCACAGATCATTAATTTCCTTTGGATCAGTCGTTTTGTAATAACCTGTTGCTTTTCCAGACTCATTTTTGTTTTGTTCAATAATTTTACATAATGAAGCAATTCTCTGCTCCAGTTTGTTCTTGTTATTACCACTGAATTCAATTAGGTTGATCGTACGGGTAGGGCGCGTTTTTGTTCCGGAATTGTCAGTTTCATCAGCAATGAATGACTTTATTTTATTATATATTTCGTCGGTTCTAGCCAGACTGAGAATTTTTTCGTCAATTGTCTCAATTGCTGTAGGATCAGACTCAACCAATATTTCTGCATCTCTAAGAGCATCATCAAAACTCTCGTATTTCACTACAAGGAGGTGCTTGTATTTTGGAAGCTGAGTCAAACGCAATTTTGCCTCACATACAACGGCCAATGTTCCTTCTGAGCCGCACAGCAAATAGTTTAGATTAAATCGATTTTCAGTGTTACCATATACTTTGGCAAGGTTATATCCGGTCATGAAGCGGTTCATTTTCGGGAATATCCTGTCAATGAGGTCTGCTTTTCTGGAAACAATCTCATCCACAATCTTAAATACTTTTCCTGCAAGACCTGGTTTGTTCTTGTATTCACTTAACGCCGAATCATCAAGCGGAATAGATTTTAATAATTCACCGTTTGAGAGTACACATGACAGTTCAATTACATGATTGCTGGTGCGTCCGTATATTCTCGAACCTTTCCCACATGCGTCAGTATTAACCATACCTCCTAGTGTCGCCCTGTTACTAGGAGATAAATCAGGTGCAAAAAAAACATTATGTGGCTCTAGATATTTGTTCAACTGATCCAAAACCACTCCAGGTTCCACTCTTACCCAACCCTGCTTGAGATTAATTTCAAGAATTCGATTCATAAAACGTGAACAATCAAGCACAATTCCGTCTGACAGTGATTGTCCGTTTGTACCTGTACCTCCACCACGAGCTGTAATTTTGATGTTTTTGCGAAACTGTTTTTTGTCAGCAATAGACATCACTGTCTGTATGTCACTTATATTTTTTGGTGAAATAATTGCCTGTGGTAAAACCTGATATATGCTGTTGTCGGTTGAAGTTACAACACGTGTAGCATAATCATGATTAATTTTTCCGGAGAATTTACTTTGACGCAGTTCTGCAAGAAAACCTTGCACAACTTGTGGAATCCTTTCAGATAAACTGAGGCGGGGGATCATATTTAATTATTAGCTAAATTGATAAAGCGATTATATTTTTTCCTCCTGTATGAATGTTTAAAAAATAATGTTAATCAAAACACCAAAAAATAGGAGAATGTCAGTCATTATATTCCGGAGGTCTATTTTGCATCAAAGCCATTATTGATTCTTCGAGATCAGATGACAAAAGCATTGCTGAGTTCCATGTTGCCACATGATTTAATCCGGAAGCTACAGAATGATCACGTGAATAAAGAAGCATTTCCTTTACACCGCGCATTGCTAAGGGTGATTTACTTGCTATTTGCTCCGCAATTTTTCTGACTTCAGTCATCATGGTTTTCTTATCCTCATAACAGTTGTTGACCAAGCCCAGCGATTGAGCTTCATTTCCGGAAAACTTCCTGCCTGTAAAGGCCAACTCCCTGACAATTCCCTGAGGAATCAGATGAGGCAAGCGTTGTAATGTACCAACATCTGCAGTGATGCCAAGATCAATTTCTTTAATTTGAAATACAGATTTTTTAGTAGAATATCTGATGTCACATGCACTAATCAAATCAACTCCTGCTCCAATACACCCTCCATGAATTGCAGCAATTACAGGTTTTCTGCAGCTTTCTATTTGTGAGAATGCTGCTTGAAGCTTTAAGATTTTACTTCTTAAAAATTCACGCTTTCGTCCATCACAGTCATAATTGTCGATTTCCTGTGACAGGTGCTGTAAATATTTTAAATCGATTCCGGAAGTAAAATTGCTGCCAACCCCGCTGATGATGCAAACACGTACACTTTTGCTTTCATCTAGTTCACTGAAACAATTTCCAATGGCAAACCATAATTCTTCGTCTATTGCGTTAGCATAGTCCGGACGGTTAATTTCAATTTCGGCGATATTAGAATCAGTTTTGATCAGCAAAGAATCAGGCATTTTAAATAACTGAAAATTGAGTAAGGGGTAGAAGGGGGCGAGTATCGATTTCAAGATTTAAAAGACATTCTTTTGCCAGTTTCAGTTCCTTTTCTGCTTCAGATTTAACCATGTCAGTCAAATCATGTTCCTTAATCAAATTAAGAATTTCATTAACAGTTTCAGGATCATCAGCTTCATTTTGGATCTTTTTTGAAATTTCAAGACGTTGATTATCAGGCAGGCATTCATGAAGCAAAAAACAAATTGGTGACCACAATTCATAATTTTTTATTTTTTGCTTTACAAATTTTTTTTTGCCAAGTTCGTTCAAATCAGTTTTAAGTTTTACTGCCATGCCAACATGTTCACCAAATGAAAATAAAATTGACGCAGTTAAATTATCAGCACCCCCCCAGTAGGCAGCACTTTGTGCACCAGCGCCAAACAAGCCTGCAAATTTGCCGAGTATGACTCTCCTCCAGTGTTTTATAGTTGCAGAATGAGGAGGTTCGGAAATTTCAAGAACCTGTCCATGTGAAATATTTTGGGTGGCCAATGATATACATTCCAAAACATCCAAGTTTCCTAGCCGTGTTAAAATTTGAAATGATATGGAAAGCAGGTAATCGCCCAGCAAAACGCTTACTTCGTTACCCCATATGTTTTTATTATGTTTATGAAGGCGCCTTGAGTTCTCCGGGGTTTTAATATGCTGGTGCAGGGTTGAAGCAGTATTTAATAATTCCAGAGTACTGCCTATGTCAAAAACAGCTTGATCAGGCTTATCAAACAAACTTGCTGATTTAAGTAAAACCAAAGCGCGAGTTGGTATTTTGTCAGATACCATTATATGATTTGCAATTTCAGAAGAAAAAGGGAGTGAAGCTCCAATATTATTTCTGACAGCATTTTGAACCTGCTTTAAATAATATTCGTTTTCCTTAAGAATTGTTTCAAAAGGGATCTGTTCGATTCTCGCCTTGGATTCAATCTGCTGCTGAATAGACTGCATTCTTCAATTAATTTAAGATCGATTTATGGATGGATTTGGGGGTTCATACGCAAAAGTTCTGAAAAAAGAGACACAAGAGCTAAAGTAAATCCGGCGATAGGCCAGATCGCAATCCACTTTGAACGTAATGCTCTCATTTGTCTGAGAAGCAATAAAACCGCAAAAACAAACCAGGCACTGATTGAAGAAATAAAACGAATATCAGCTAAAAGAGTTCGATCTCCTTTGTTAATTATAATTCCAAGCATTATGCCAATGCTCAAAGCAAGAAACCCCCAGAGCGAACCTTGCCAGCTTATTCGATCCAGGGTTCCAAGTGCAGGAAAACGAACCATGATTGATGTCAAAAGTTTTGTTTTGAGATGATGTTCCTGGTAGAGAAATATTATGCTTGCCACACAGGCAACCCCCAGCATCACATATCCTGCAAGCAGAATTATAATGTGTGTTCCAAGCAAAACCTGGAAAAACCATGTTTGATCAATGACCATCAAATCAGGCATTACTTGCCACTGGGAAAAAACTAGTGACAGTCCCAGCAGTAGAATTGCAAATAATCGGATAATGTAAGGATTGACTAAACTCAGTACACGTTCATGCAAAGCCTGAACTACAACCATACTGGCCCATGCCAGAATATTAAGGATATCACTCACAAAAGTTGCTGGCCAGATTGCCTTGTACCATAGCAATCCAATTAATGTCAGTGTATGGATGCACCATGCAGTACGCATTCCTGCAACTAGTGTCCATTTCAGAATTCTGGCCTTTGAGGCCTCCTCGAAAGCTGAAACATATATACCGGCTATTCCCGTAATAATGTAAAGCAACAAAGCTGTCCAGGTTCCAGCAATCAGCATTTATTATAGTTATAGAAATAGTGTTTTATACTTAATTGAAAAAATATCGGCTGAACATTTATCCTATCATTAAAACCTTAACTTTCTCATACTTCAAACACTAATTTGAAAAAAGATATTCATAAAATTACTTTTGTATTTTAGCATGTTAAAGGGAAATGACGAAAAGAGTTAAATTTTGTTACTAGTATTCGTCAAATTGTAATTTTTAACTTCAGGGGCAGGTTAGTTTTCCGGTATATTGCTTCCCGAATAGCACTGCTAATTTTTTGGCTAAAGGCAGTGTAATTAACAGGTCAAGTTTTGAATCATTATCTGCATCAATAATGACTATTTCTGCTGGTGGTGCACCATCCTCTTCTGTAGTTGCGGCAAAGGATACTGATGATGCATAGCCTGTAACTGAAGATGTGTCGCTGAGAGTCAATGAGAAATCTCCAGTTAATAGCGAAACTCCTGGAGTACTGACAAGAAATCGGTGTCCGACAACAAAGTCCATTTTATTGTCATTGTTAAAATCTGCTGAAGCCATTGATCCAGGGCCTCTACCGGAGTTTATAGCTACATGTTCTGCAAAAGTCCCATTTCCTTTCCCATAAATTAATGAGATAGTATCATCGCCCGTATTGCTGACAGCAAGATCAGGATTCCCGTCACAATCCCAGTCCCCGGTAATCATGTCTATTGGAGAACTTCCTACAGCATAGCTGGTAGTCTGTTTGCTGAAAGAACCTGTCCCGCTGTTCAGCCAGATTTGTACCTGAGTACTGTCTCTCAATAATACTGCCAAATCTGCATCAGAATCTGCATCCCAGTCTCCACTTGCTGTACGGATTGGACGTTCATCAACTGATAAGGTCTGGGAAACAGAAAAAACTCCGTTGTTGTTTTGAAGTATGGAAACACTGCTGTTGTCACGGTTTACTACAGCCAGGTCAGTTTGATTGTCATTGTTCCAGTCTCCTGAAATTATGCTCAAAGGGACGTCACCGACCTCGATGCTTCCGTTATCAGAAAAATTCGCACTACCATCATTTAGCAAAAATTTAATTTTATCTTCATCAGTATGTGTCACTACTAAATCAGTAATGTTGTCTCCTGTATAATCAACCGAGACCATATCCTGTCTCCATTCCTCTGTTGTTGGAGTAATTGTACTCGAAACAAATGGGAAACGGCTGCTGGAAGAGGAGGTATTCTGGAAGAGTGTCAATGTACCATCTGCTGATGTTGATATCCCGTTCTGCTTTCTGGAGCTTGCCACCACGAGATCTGTTTTATTGTCCCCATTGAAGTCGCCTGAAGCGATGCTTAGAGGATTTTCACCTGCATCAAATTCCAAAGGGGGTTCAAAAACAGTTCCGGACACATTAGATGGACCGGTACTGCTTTGCATAGGTGAGTCAGATGAACTGCAACCGTAGAAGATTATTCCAACTCCTAAATTAAAAAATAATGAAACGGTCCAAAAATATTTGACAAGATATGAGTTACTTCTCATTTATTAAGCCTTTAAAAAAGAGACCATACTTGTCATCATGATAATTTTGAATTAAGCCGAAATACTTGTTCCATGGTGGAACAGGAGGCCTTTCCCTGCTTTGATAATAAAGTTCTGTGCTGCTTTGTTTCCAGCGCTGTTCAAGAAAAACTTTTAATGGAGAATTTTCGGTTAGTCCCTCAAAAACAATTACAGGAGATCTTGCACCTTGAGCATATTGTTCAAAATGAAAAATTATTTTATCACCATTTCCTGCAATAAGCTGTTCTTCCAGCAATGCTGTTGCTTGAAAATCAATCTTTATCCAGTCAGCAAGATCAAGCAGTTGAAGATGGACATGAGAATCCATCTTATTTGTGTCATCCAGAGCAAGACGTATTCCTAAATCCTCTGCAAGCGTCCGAATAGTTTTCAGATAATCTTCAGTAATTTCTTCATTTATTTCAAAATAAAACATTTGCTGATATTCAGGGAACAATTCCAGCAGAATTTTCAAAGTACGTGGATAGTTGAGATAGTTTGCATCAACGTTTTGAGTAAAAGTCAATGATGGCATGAGGATATTGTCACGTTTCATATGTTGACGCAGGAGACGTATCATTAAAAAGGTAGCAATCAATGAAGCAAAACGAAGGAGTACCGAGGGGATATTCAATTCTTGTGAACGAGAAACTATCTCACCAAAACTGTTACAATCTCTGTCTATAGAAAGTAGCTCAAAACCGCATGTCTTTGACTGCAATGGCCTCGGAGCAAGGGCGTCTATGGATTCTGCTTTTACAGTAATCCATTTAAGGTAGTTCTGGGCACGTTCTGAAAGATCATCCCATTCATGTTCAGTTACCATTCCAAGGACTTTGCTGATTATATCAGGGAAACATGGAGTGGGGAGGCAATCCGGGGCGGCAACTACAGTATGTCCGGTTAAAATTGACTCATCTGTCAACTGGGATATGTACTGCTGCAGTTCTTCTAGGTTTTGCATCAGTGTTTATTCAGGAGAGAACTATAGAATGAATTTTCTATCAAGATTAGTTATTTGGCTTCAGCCAGCAAGATGCAGAATTTTGAAGTTTTTTGAAGGTTGAGTATTTAAACCTGATGGATCAGTATTCTTAATTCATTGAAACAGTAAGCTTAGTCGACAGACTAAGATGAAGGTTGATTTGCTCCCAAAGCAAGATTTGCAAATTTTGTATACTGGCCAATAAAAGCAAGTCGTTTGGTGCCGATCGCACCGTTTCTGTGTTTTGCTATGCTAATTTCAGCAATTCCTTTGTCTTCAGAATCCTCGTTGTAAACTTCATCACGATAAATAAAGAATATTAAATCTGCATCCTGTTCGAGAGCACCTGATTCTCTTAAATCAGACATCATAGGACGTTTTTCTGTGCGTCTTTCGAGGCTTCGGTTCAGCTGTGAAAGAACAACCATAGGCAGGGAGAATTCTTTTGCCAATGCTTTCATGGATCTGGAGATTTCTGCTATTTCCTGTTCGCGTGAAGGATTTCTCAAATTGCTTTGCATAAGCTGTACATAATCCACTACTACGAGACCAAGTGAAGGATATTCATTTTTTGCTTGTCGGATTACCTGTCTTATATAATTTGGATTGATCGCAGAGCGATCATCAATCAGTAATGGTGCTTCCATCATACGAGTAGTGCCTTCCATAAGTTTATCCCAGTCCTGCTGGTTAAGATCTCCTATCAGCAATTTACTGCTATTTACTTTTGCTTCACTGCAGATAAGGCGCATGGCAATGTGTTCTTTGGGCATTTCCAGACTGAAAAACAGAGATGGGATATGAGCATGTCCTGCAGCATATAACGCCATATTAATTGCCAGGGCAGTTTTACCCATGGAAGGACGAGCTGCAATGATAATTAAATCTCCATTTTGTAATCCACGTGTCATGTCATCCAGTTCAGTAAAACCTGTGGGGACTCCAGTAACATTTTCAGGAGACTCAGCAATCTTTTCCAGCTGTTCAAAATTTGTCGCAAGAATTTCTTTAAGTTGCGAGTATCTTCTCAGACGGGTACGTGCATCGATAGATCGTAATCGATCAGTGGCCTCGTCTATGAACTCGGAAATGTTGTCAGTGCTTCCTTCTTGTCCCCTCTTTGCAACTTCATGAGCTGTGAGAATTATGTCACGCAGTTGTCCCTTTTCCCTAACAATATGAGCGTAAAACTCTGCATTTTCTGCAACAGGTGTTTTTTGGGACAGTTCATTTAAATATTCCACACCGCCTGATTGTTCCAGTTGTTGCCTGGATTCAAGCTGACGTAACAATGTCAGTTCATCAATCGGAACAGGAGGTTCCTCTGAAGCCATTTCCTGCATGGCCGAAAAGATATACTGATTAGCAGGAGAAAAAAAATCTTCAGTGTTAATGATATCAAGTATTTGTGGCAGGATTGTGTTCTGGATAATTATTGCGCCCAATACAGCTTGTTCAGCCATCTTGTCATGAGGAAGAATATCTCCAAGATCAGTGCTTTGTGACCGTGATCTTTTTGAATGATCGGCTGCAGGAATTTTTTCCGATTTTATGTTGGATGAAAGCATTGGTACCTCGGGTTTGGAGAAAGGACCCAAGAGTCAGGAAAAAAGGAAGTAGTAAATGTGACACTTAAGTGAAAAGCTCTGAATTCACTTATATATCCAGACCCTAAAAGCAGGGGATTTTATCCCTCAGCATTTTTTTGACTGATTACAGTTTCGTTTTTATCAAGATCCTTTTCAACATCATTTTGTTCTGTTTGTAAACTTTCAGGTTCCTTTTCAGCATTATTCTGGTCTGCCTGAAAACTTTCATTTTGCTTTTCAGCGTCATTTTGTTCTGTCTGTGAACCTTCAGGTTCCTTTTCAGCAGGAAATTCTTCAATTTCTCCTTTTACCTGAACTTGCATGGAAACCGTTACTTCTGAATGTATACGTACAGAAAAATCGTGCGTACCAGTGTCCCTAATTGGAGAATTCAATTGAATAGCACGCCGATTTAATTCAAAATCATTTTCTTTAAGTAATAAGTTTAAGTCCCTATTAGTTACAGAACCAAATAGCCTCCCTCCGGGGCCAGCTTTTCTGGTGACTTCAAGTTTAAGTGCTTTAAGTTTCTCCGCTTGTTCAAGTGCAAGTGCAATTTTCCCTTCACGCAGTTTTTCAAGGTGCTGAAGACGATGCCGCAATTCTTTTGAAGCCTTACCTGTCGCCAGTAGAGCAACTCCCTGAGGTATCAGGTAATTACGGCCATAACCGGGCTTTACCTCAATTGTGTCACCTAAAGATCCTAAATTTTCCACATCCTGAGTTAATATTATTTTCACGATTTTTCCTTAAGTTTTGATGTCAATACTTTCTTGTTTATCAGGCACAATGTCATCTTCAGCACTTGCTGCAGCAAGAGGAGTAGTTTGTACTGAAAATCTTCGATCTGTATTTAATTGTTGCGGGACATATCCCTTCATTGGTGAGAGCAGCGCAATATTTCGTGCACGTCGGACAGCGATTTTAAGCTTTCTTTGATTTGAGGAGCAGACTCCGGAAATCCTGCTTGGTATAATCTTTCCTCCTTGTGTCACATAGTCTTTCAGCAATTCCACATCTTTGTAATCAATCCTATCGATGCCGGCTTCCTTAAAAGGACACAATTTCCTTTTGCTGCGTAATAAAATGCTTGTAGGGATACGTTTTCTTCTTAAATGAGGTCTTCTTCTTTTTTTCTGCATGAATATAAGTTATTAAGTGCTGGATAAAGGAATAATTAAAATAATTTTTCGAATTGACTGAGATCAGGCTTCTAAGGATTCTGAATCATCTTCTTGAGCACTACTATCAGATTCTTCTTTGTCTGATTCTGATTGGTTTTCAGCTTCTATTTGTTCTTCTTCATCTGACTTTTCATTCTCAGAATTTGCCAAAACATCTTTTTCAGGTTCTTGCTTGGGCTGAGAACTTTCTTCGGAAGATTCTTTTTCAACTCTTTCCTCTTTTGGAGGAATTAAGCTTTGCATAAATGCTGCTTCTGTATCAAGATCTTCTACTTTAACAATCTGATGGCGCAAAACATTATCTGAATATCCAAATTGTCTTTGTAATTCATCCACTGTTTTACCACTCCCTGTAAAGTACCATGTGTGGTAAACACCAAAATCATTACCCTCAATTTCATATGCCAATCTTCTGCGTCCCCATACATATTCGTGGACGAGTTTCCCCTCCGATTTGGAGAGGCTCATTTTAATGTTTTTCTGTAAGGATTCAAGCTCCTTATCGCTAAGCGCCGGATCTGTAATGAATACAAGTTCAAGTCCTGTCATTTATCTTCCTTTCGGATTATTGTTCTGCCAATAAGTCCACCGAGGTGAACAAGGAAATATTAAAGATACTGTTTTGTATCAATAAATTACGTAATAAATTTTTAATTGTTGAAACGGAAATGCATTATATCACCATCATTAACCACATAATCACGTCCTTCAAGACGCCAACGTCCAGCTTCTTTGACTGAGGACTCCGATCCGAGACGGTCAATGTCGTCAAAATGAAATACTTCTGCCCTGATGAAGCCTTTTTCAAAGTCAGTATGTATTTTTCCTGCAGCTTCCGGAGCAGTAGCACCTTTCCGGATTTCCCATGCTCTGACTTCATTTTTACCTGCAGTAAAATAAGTTATCTGTTCAAGCATCCTGTATCCGGAATTAGTAAGCTGATCAATTCCGGTACCGTCAATTCCAAGTTCTTCCATGAAATAATCTGATTCTTCTTCGTCCATGTCTGACAGTTCGGATTCAACTTTTGCACAAATCGGAATAACTTCTACTCCTTCTTGAAATGCAAATTTACGTAATTGTTTTTCAGAATCTGATGCTTCCTTCAGCTGATCTTCAGAGACATTTGCAATATAGATGTATGGCTTCATTGAGAGTAAATTCAATTCACCAATTATCAATTTCTCATCTGTATCCAGATCTGCACTGATTGCTGGATTTCCCTCTCCCAAATGATTTCGAATCTTTTCAAAAACAGACAGCTCTTCTGCTAAATCACGGTCGCCTTTTATCTGTTTATGCAGCTTGTCAATTTTCCGTTCAACCTGTTCTAAATCTGACAAAATCAGTTCAGTCTGTACAACAATAACATCCCCAACCGGATCATGATTGTTTTCCACATGTGCTACACCATTATCCTCGAAACACCTTACAACATGTGCAATTGCATCGACCTCTCTAATATTGCTCAAAAACTGATTCCCCAGTCCCTCTCCCTTGCTGGCACCTTTAACAAGTCCTGCTATATCTACAACTTTTAAAGTCGCTGGTACAACACGTTCCGGATTGATAATTTCTGCAAGTCTGGTTACCCGCGAATCATTCAGCTTAACAATTCCATAATTAGGCTCAATTGTGCAAAAAGGATAATTTTCTGCATCTGCCTCAACTTTAGTCAATGCACTGAACAGTGTGGACTTTCCTACATTTGGTAAACCGACAATCCCTACTTCTAATGACATGACCCCAGTGGAAACTTAAATTGTTAAATTTATGATTTTTTCAGTTATTCATTCGGGTTATGTAACTGAAAAAGAAACATTCTGAAATTGAGAAGTTTCCAAGAACTTGACCATCTCTTTCAGAGCAAGATTAAAAGCATTTCTGGTTAATTTTTTTTCTGCTTCAGACCAGCGACCAAGTACGTGACCTACTACATTGTCTTTATCTGCCGGTCTTCCTACACCAAATCTTATTCTATGGAAATTACCGTTCCCCAGTGATTCTATTATTGAACGTAAACCATTATGACCTCCATGGCCACCTTCATCTCGGAAACGGACTTTACCTGGGGGGAGGTCAATATCATCAGAAATGATTACAATTTTTTCTAAGGGAATTTTATAAAAATTTACAAATTCAGCGACAGCCTCACCACTTTTGTTCATATAGGTCTGAGGTTTTATGAAAAGGCACGACTCACCACTGATTGATGCACGGCAGATTTTGCTCCGGAACTTTGATTGAAACCCGGAGATTCCGAGATGTTCTATCAGTAAATCTACAACCTGAAACCCAACATTGTGAGGTGTACCTTCATACTCCCTGCCTGGATTCCCCAGGCCGGCCACCAGTTTCATGACCAACCATCCTTGATTCAGTACTTTATCAATTTACACTTACCCCTTTGATTTCTCTTCTTGGCTATCTCCTTCAGTATCTTTTTCTGTTCCTTCTTCTCCTTCTCCTTCTCCTTCTCCTTCTACTTCTTCTCCTTCAATTTCTTCAACTTCTTCCTCTTCTTCTGGTGCACGTCCCACAATTGAAATTATGGCATAATTCTCTTCAGTACTGAGGGAAACTTTTTCAGGTAGTTCAACTTCCTGAATTTTGATAGAATCACCAACCTCAAGTTGAGAAACATCTACAACAAGCTTAGATGGGATATCAGCAGGAAGACAGCTTACAGGAATTTCTCTGACTACCATCTGAAGAACTCCACCGCTTTTCACACCCGGTGATTCTCCAGTTACATGCACAGGTATACGTACAACTTGCGGTTTTGTTTCAGGAAGTTCCCAAAAATCCAGGTGTATAAGCTTATGTTTATATGGATGTTTCTGAACTTCCCTGAGTAAAACCTTGGCAGTCCAGTTTTCCTGATTGGAAGGGTCAGTTACAGTGATTGGAACCAGTTCATGCATACCTGACATTTTTTCAAGTATATGGCGTGTTGATTCCTCTGTCATTTCAAGCAGAATATTACCGCGTTGTCCATAAAGCGTGGCAGGAATTTTACCAGCTTGGCGTAATTTGTGATTAGCCGATTTACCTCTGGTTTTTCGTATGCTGGCAACTAATTGGTTTTGTACCATGTTTTTTCCATCAAAAGGATGGGTTAGTAAAAAGATTAATCGTTAAATTTAACCTGAAATTGTTAATCAGTCAACGCAATTCTTAAACGACTCTACTTTGGGAATGATTTGTATGGAAAAAATATAATTTATAACTGATGCAGAAAATCAACAGAAATTTCTAATAAAGAATTATTTATAGGTATATTCATGGTAGACACAGAATTTCATACCATAAATTCTTTTTCTGAACTATCTTTCAGTGCATATTCCACCAAATCCAATAAGTTCTCAATTTGTAAAATATTTGGCATATCTCCCATAATACTTTAGTAGTGACTGCCAATCCATATACTAGAAAACCGATTTGTATTTCATATTCAAAAATATGCTGAAAAATGAGAAATAGGAAGAGCATATAAACAATTAGATCCGGTTTGGGAATCTCTGCATCAAGAAGATGAAATTTCATGGATTTCAGGATGAGATCGGCCGAGTAGACATTTATCACCAGGAAGGATATATACCAGTTTATTTGATAATAGAAGCAAATGAAACAAAGGAAAGCCCCTGTTATGAAATAATGGATAAAAGTTTTAGGTATGTGTTGCAAACGTCTTATGCTTCCTGCAACTGTAAAAATCACTCCCAAAATTAAACCGATTACCAACAAGACATGGAGCGGGATATCAAACAATTTGTTTTTCAACCAAAAATATTTTCCCTGAGATGTCATTAAACTGCCCAGAATAAATAGAATCAGGAGAACTCCTTCCAGTGATCCTATTTTCCCAAAATACAATTCCTTTCTGATACTCTGCTCCAAATAGGTCACGGTAAATGCAACAAGGTTTGCCCAAATGACTAAATAAAAAATCCAGCCAAGTTCGATTTGGAGTATTCGAAAAAAAAGATAAAGGATAATGGATCCGTTGAAGACATCACTGTAATGGTCTAAAATTTCGCCAAGAGGAGATCCAGTCCCAGTTTTTTTTGCCTGCAGTCCATCAAAATGGTCAAAAATAACATAGATGGTTATTGCAAAAAAAACTATAATAATGTCTGCATCATCAGGAGTATTGACTCCTATGAGATATAAAAAACAAGACCAAATTACTATGATTGATACTAAAGTTAAGTAGTTGGCAGGAACGCCATAAGGTATGCAGCGATGAAGAACTGAAAATACATATTTCTTTAAGAATGGCAGCAAAATAGACTCATCTATACACCTGTACTGATAAGGACTCATTAACGTTTACTCTAAAATTGAATCAAATAAAAAAAATCAAATTTGTTTTCCAGGAAGTACTTAGATTATACCTGATCTTTATCTTTATTTTTCAAATTTTCAGAATAACTATTTATTTTTCCTACCCTGATTTATTCAATAATCTGAATTTCCTCAAATTAGTCGAGAGTATTTTTCTGGGATTGCGTTTTGATCTAGCTTCTATTTCTGTACTGCTTTTCATTCCAATTGTTCTTCTGATTTTTCCATTAAGGATTGCTGGCAATCGGCTTTACCGTGGTTTTATGGCAAGCGTGATCTACCTTGAATTAGTAGCAGTGATAATTTTCCTTACTTCAGACTACTTATATTTCAGCTATGTCAAAAGACATATCACGAATGAGTTACTATTTCTGCTGAATGATTCAAAATATTTGATAACTGAGGCTTCTGCCAACCTTTTACCTATCATTATTATAATATTCTTCACTGTTTTGATTTTTCCACTTTTTCTCAAACATACATATAAAAGAAATCCTGAAGGTCATCGATCAGGGTTGAGTTTCATACTCATTGTGCTGACAATGATTGTAGTTGGCCGTGGAGGATTCCAAATGAAACCTATTGCCGTAATAGACGCTTACCAGTATGGCTCCGCTAGTCAAGGGCATCTGATTCTCAATGGTATTTTCACAGCATCACATTTCAGCATTTCCAGTAGGTTCATTGAACGGACAAAAGGAGACGAAAAGACATTTCTAGAAATTCTGAACCTGCCTTTGTCCAAAAACCCTAACTACCCTCTTGAAAGAACCAATGTTCGGTCAGACATGTCTCCGAAAAAAAACGTGGTTCTGATAATGATTGAAAGTCTGTCTTTCAAGTATATTGATTTTCTTTCAGGAAAAAATTATGGAGTGACTCCAAACATTGATCGAATTGCAAGCAAAGGATTGGTATTTGAAAATTTTTTTGCAAACGGACAAAGAAGCGTGGACGGTGCCCAATCTATTCTCACAGGAATACCCCCTCTTCCTGGCATGCCGGACATGACCGCTTTATCGGTCAATTATTCAAGACTGGGGCAACTGGCAAGAGAAAATAATTACCGCACAATATTCGTGACCACTACACTTAGGGAATCTTTCTCTATGGATCTGATTGCAGGAGCTGCCGGATTTGATGAATACTATGGGCTTGAAGATTACCCCATATTGCTTAATTACATTGATGCTGCAGATCGCCGTTTGGGTTGGGATTATGACGCCCTCATGTATTTGCTGCAAAAGCTTGAAGGTAAACAATCCAACTACATTGCCTTCGTCAATGCAAGCTCAGACCATACTCCATTTGCCCGAATGCATGACCCCTTTAACAGATACAAGCATGGGGCCGACACAGAAGGAGGTTACCTAAACATGCTTAACTACACAGATTGGGCCGTTGGAGAGTTCATAAATAAATTCAGTAAACGAAAAGACTTTGGGGAAACTGTGTTCATTATAACCGCAGACCATGCTCTTGCGCATTTTCAAGGTGCTGATCCTTATGGAAAGTTCCGAATCCCTTTGATCATTTACAGTCCGGGAAACATTAATCCAAAGAAATCCAAACTATTTGCCTCACAGATTGATCTATTTCCTACTCTAGTGAAACTATTGGATTTGGATGGGAAGTACAGTACCATCGGAAAAAATATTTTTGAAACTGAACAAAGTTTTGCTGTGGTTAAGGATGGGGCACTTATAGAAATTTTTTCTAAGGAAGGATTTTTGGTACACAGCCTAAAAAAAATTCTTGATTACCAACCAGTAAATGAATTATCAGATGAGTTAATTCAATCTCAGTTGGCATCAAAGGCAGTAGCTTTTGATCATCTGACTTACCTGCTATTGACTCAAAACCGTTGGTTAAGTCCTTGAATATGTTCTCAAAGTAAATAGATGATGGCAGAAAGAATGTTACTTCAACTCATTTGGAAACAGAGTACACTGCACTTGGCACAAGATGCTTAGAAAAAAATTAGCACTTTTAAGGGAATGATCACTGGTGGGTATTATTACTGACCGCGGTTATCTTAAACATTCCCTGATACATCGCTTGGAGTTTGGTGAAATGCATGCTGGGACGGATGTCAACTATTTTGATTTGATGGAAGACCGCCTTCTGGCATGGAATGATGTTGCATATGAATCAGTAAGAAATAACAGATGGTCTTCTTAAAATTTCTGTTGGAATTAAATACGTGATTATAATGCCGGGTAAGTAGTTATTATGAAGAGAAAACTTAATGTTATTTAAAGAATACTTCGAGATAAAGAAAAAACTCTGCCAGACTTAAAACAGTTTAGCTTCAGATTCCATGAATTCTTATAAGTTTGCCACTTTTTTTATATGTATTTTGTTTGCGGTAGCTTGTGAGACTAAATTGAAGGAAATTTATGTGAAGGCCAGAACTGCAGAAGAATTAAAGATTCATGCTTTTGAGAACTGCGGAAGGCTTTACAAGGTTCTATCTTACGAGGATGATACGGCGCGGATAAAATGTTTGAAACAAACAACCAAATAATAATTATTTAACTATTACGCAACATACTGATCACTAATAAACACCCTGCCGGCAGAATACGCAAAATGTTAAAAACTCTCAGACTTACTGGCAGTGTACACCCATCCATGTTTTTCCTTTACCAGTCAAAATTCTGCAAATTGTAAACGGCAGAAAAACATATTAAGAAGGAATTCTCAATTAAACAGCTTTTTGTTCTTTTTCAAGAAAAAAGTGGAGAGTACTGGTTTTATTTGAAGAGTACCAGCCAAAATCATCATTTGCTAGTTTGCATAGGTTCGGGGTAGGCGTTCATTCAGATTTGTCAATATTTCGTATGGAATTGTTTCTGCCCATTTTGACATCTCTTCCACTGTAATGCACTGTCCATCCTGCTCACCGATAAGTATAACTTCGGCTCCAGCATTTAGATTCTCAGATTTACAGTTAACCATAAACTGATCCATACAAACTCTACCGACTATCGGACGGCGTTTCCCATTTATAAGCACTTCACCACGGTTTGAAAGCTGCCTGGGATATCCATCTCCATAGCCAAGCGGAATAGTGGAAATTTCGGCAGTACTTTCTGAAGTCCAAGTAGCACCATAACTGATTGAAAATCCTGGAGGGATAGATTTGTGAAATGAAACCTTTGATTTTAACTTCAGTGCAGGTTTTAGTTCGAGGATACGTGGACATGACGGTTCCGGATATACACCGTACAAAATTATCCCTGGACGGACAATATCAAGGTGAGACTGCGGGAAATAAAGCACACCTCCGGAGTTTGCTATATGTCTTAATGGGGTACTTGTACCTAATTTCTCAAAAACTGAGACAGCTTCCAGAAACCTGTCAATCTGCTCAAGTGTCTTTGGATCTTCAGGATCATCTGCACAGGCAAAATGCGAACATACTCCTTTAATATTTATGTGTTCTGAATCCAATGCTGATGCTATCAAACTCTCAGAATTTTCAGCAATTGTTCCAATCCTTCCCATACCGCTGTCTATTTTGAGATGAACTGTTGCACGCCGATTTTGGGCTTTGCAAAACTTCTCTGTATCATTAAGCACATCAGCAGAAGGTACAATAAATTCCAGGTCCCATTCCAGCAACTCCGGAATCTGTTCCTTCAGCACCCCACCGAAAACTGCAATAGGCAGCGAAATTCCCGACTTGCGCAAGATAATCCCTTCTTCCAGTAAAGCCACCCCTAAAGAGTTAACACCAAGTTGTTCATAAAGATGTGCAACCCTGACTAATCCGTGACCATATGCGTTAGATTTCACTACTGCCATCACTGGACGGTTATCGATGTGTTCACGTATCAATTTGAGATTATGTGTAAGAATGCTCAGATCAACTTCGATAAAGGACGGCCTCATTTAGCAAAATAAGAGCGAGGGTTAGGAATGGCGTCGTACTATGGAAATTAATTTCAGCTCATTTTTGAACTGTAAAATACAAAAAGTGCGCTGCAGAAAAGCTCAAAGTTTTCCAGTTCACAGTCATCACTGATCTTTTTCAGTGTTTTAATTAGTTCAGGCAGATTTCGGATTTGATGAAATGCTTTATAAAAACGGATTCTGATCTTGTGCTCAACAAACAACGGCACAAGTTCATTGATAATAGCTGGAAGTTCACCTGGATGTTCTCCAAGACGTTTTAACAGATGATCAAAAAAACTTTCAATATATGCACTTAGCCTGCGTTTGTCTTCCTTCAGTTTTTCCTTGGGCAGATATTCTGATGAAGCATCCTTTAACATTATTTCACTGGCTGTTAGCTTTTTTTCTTTTTCCTCAGCAGAACGTTGAACAGCAGAAGTTACTTTTCTTTTTTTGTGAGCAGAAATGTTTAGAGGATAGTCAATGGAATATGTTGATTTCTTTTCCATTTGCTGAAAAAGGCTTTGAGTTTTTATTGGATCCAATTGGATGGTATCTGTATCCGTAGCAAGAATACCCACCATAAACGGATTATTCAGGTTACTGTAAACACTATAAGTCTCTGAACCAAAATTATAAGGTAATGACTTTGTGCCTTTAGGATTATTTGGTGCCTGCTTGATGATTAAGGGCTGCATGGAGTCAGTTTGGGAAGATTCATCTGGAAAATCATTTTTTTGCTTTTTTTCATAAAGCTCATCATTTCCTGTCGTTTTTGCTGTCATCAGAATTTCCCTTTAATCAAAACATGTGAAGATGTCAGGCAAGAAATTTGCTCTTGCTTTTTTAGTATCGTAAGAGGAGCATTTATTTCTTATTCCATCCAAACAAAGCACCAACTATACCAACTGACACAAGTCATGTTTTCTCAAAGAAAGCACCTTAATACTGAATGCAATGGGACATCCAAAAAATTAATCCGGTACTGTTTCAGACCAGCAACTGTATTCTGTCTGGTTCTTGTTCTTTTTAATTCATTCAATACAGTCCATGCGCATAATACGCACTCATGGAAACCTTATTTTGATTACTATGAAAAAGGAGACTGCAAGAAACTGCTGCAGCGTTTGAAGTTTTTGGCTAAGCCTAAAGCATGGGCAGATAAAGGGTTATGGAGCCGTTCCAGTATAATACAATCAAAATGTCATCTTCAGCTTGGAAACTACGAAGAAGCGTTGAAGAGTATCAGACTGAGTCCTGAATCAAAAATGAAAGACGCCTGGCTTTTTCAAAAAATCCGCATTCTGCTTCAGGCATCAAGACACCGGGAAGCCATTGTGGAAATCAGGAAACTGCTCAAGCATCAGAAAAAGAACTATTACCTTGTTTCACTTCGTGAAGAGTTGAAAAAATCATTTCATACAGACAAAGAAACAGATTTTATTTACCATTTGCTTCATGATACTCGAAAAAATAAGAACTGGTTCCTGAAAGATTATAAACTGCATTCCATGTACATGAAGGGAGCAGAACTTCATGGGCATAAAATTAAGCATGAATACAAAGTATTGGGATGGCAGTATCCAATTGATGAAGCTTCCGCACGACTTTCCCACAAACAGCTTAAAGTCACTGACCTTAAAAAAATGACTCCCAAAGAAATCAATAACCGTGTACGCACACTGGAAAGACTTGGGTTGGACAAATACCTCATGAATCATCTCCCGCAGTTAAGTAAAGGAAGGAGCAGGGACGTCACCAAAAAACTTGGCAAGTCATACCTTAAAGCACTGTTCGCAGAGAAATATTATGCTCGAATAATTAAATTCTACCAGAAGGGAATTTTCACAAAAAAATGGAGACTGCCTAAAGAAACTCAGCTTTACTGGACTGCTCGATCATATATAAAACGGAGAAACATTCCGAAAGGTAGAAGCACAATATATAAACTGGAAAGACTTAATCCTGAGTCCAGGCATCTACCCATTCTCTTCGATGTCTTTGCCTCACGTTACATGCTGGATTCAGAAATTAAAAAAGCTCAATTCTGGTGGAACCGCTTGCTGAAAAAATTTTCCAAACACCGACTTGCGCCCAAGTCAGCTTGGCGTCTGGCCTGGTCGCACAAACAGAATAATAACATTAAGAATGCTCTTCTTTATCTGAAACAGGGGCTTAAAACAAGAATATTCAACTCAGAAATGCAGGCCAAAATGCTTTACTGGCAGGGTAAGTTACTTAAGGAATCAGGACAAACTGATCTTGCCGAAAAAAGCTTTAAACGACTGATTCTTAATAAACCAAATACATATTATGGAATGCGTCTGCTTTCAGAAAAGGATATTCCAGAAAGCATTTTATCAGTGGTCAAAACACGTAAATCAAAGCTTTATGCTAAACCGGAAAAACCCTTAAGCCAAAAAACTAAGGAACTGCTAAACAGGACTGAGTTCCTTTTTGATATTGATGAACCGGAACAGGCTGTCAGGGAACTGTTTGCCGGGTTAGGCAATTATAAGGACAGCACAAAGAACTGGCATGTGAGCCATTTGCTTCATCGCAGAGGCGAATTTTATTCTTTGCTCAGGATAGTGGCCAATTATTATCTGCCTCACCTGGTTACACACGAGGTGGGAGAATATCCCCTGTGGGAACTGGCTTACCCCAGACCTTACTGGCCCCAGTTGAAGAGTTTTTCAAGAAAGGCAGGAATTGATCCCTATTTTGCCCTGGCAATAATGCGTGAAGAAAGTCATTTTAATCCCAGGGCGTTGTCCTCTTCAAAAGCAATGGGACTTATGCAGCTTATGCCGGCTACCGCAAAACATGTTGCCAGAAAGAAGAATATTGAGTTGAAGAAAAAAGAGGACATTTACAATCCGGAATTGAATACATTACTTGGGACACTTTATCTTGGAGGGCTTTCTGAACGCTTCAAGTCTGAACTGATTTACACAGCAGGGAGCTACAATGCGGGACCGCACAACATGCTTAAATGGATTAAGCGCTGGAAAGGGAAGCCTTTAGATGCATTTGTAGAACAAATACCATTTAATGAAACGAAAAATTACGTAAAGCGAGTATACCTTAGCTACAAACTCTACAAGCAAATATACAGTTCATAAAAAATTTTAGTTATTTTCGTACTCTTCCCTGCCTTGCTTCTAATCATGATTGTTCGTTTTATTCTTTTCAAAATCCAGATATTCAGACTTTCTGAAAAATACTGCAAAATTTTCAAACTGAAATTAATTATTTCTGAACCGCTTTCCTTACCCAGCTTTCCTTCTCTGTATTAATAAAGCTTTTGTATAAAGTTTGATCCACGGAACGGATGTATCGTGCAGCAGAAATACGTATATTCGCATTTCTGTGATTTAATAGTTTTGTTGCCAGCCGTTTTACTCTTTCAGGTTTAGTTTTAGCGAAGCTGCGTTTCATGGTTTCAAATCCACGTCTTGCCATGGGTGTGAATGCTTTCTCTGCAGTGTCTTCCAAAAAAGCAGCGGTGTTATCTGTAGGGAAAAGGGACAATACCTCCAACGCTCTGAATCGTATTACGTTCATCAGTGAATCATTTTCGGCAATTTCAATCAAAATAATGTCTGCATCCTCTCCCAGTTTATTAAATGCCCTTATATCAAGTTTCCAATGACGTCCTTCAAGCATTTTCAAAACCTGGTCCTTATCCGGACCAGCAGCAGCGATTCCAGACAAGTTCCATAAGAAAATACAAGTTATTAACAAATATTTCATGATACTCCTTTGCTTAATGAATGTTGTTACA
>JAKUUF010000050.1 GCA_022448705.1 SAR324 cluster bacterium
CAAGCCATTCAGTTGCTCCTTTTCCTGTAACGGTATATTTTGCGAACCCGGAAATTTCAATTAATCCGACCCCTTGACGAACTGCCCGAACTTCCTCAGCTACATATTCAAAATCAGTAGAGCGACGCCATGAAAAAATATCCTTAACACCTTTCGGCACAAACCAGAGAGGCATTTCCAATCCAAAAGATTCCCCCATTTGTGCCCCTGAAGCAATCATCCGTTCGTAAGCAGGAGTAGTCCGCAGTGGTCTCCCGGCAGGAAGTTCTTCGTTCGGGAAACGTATAGAAAAACGTCTTGAGTAATTTTCACGGACCTTAGTGTTTGTGTATGACAATGTTGCCCAGTCACCAAATCGACTGACATCCATTGCCCACACATCAAAACCTGGGTCGCCTTCGATGATCCAGTTTGCCAGTGCCAGACCAACTCCTCCTCCCTGACTGAAACCAGCCATCACACCACAAGCACACCAGAATCCTGGAAGCCCACGGACAGGTCCGACCAGGGGGTTCCCATCTGGAGCAAAAGTGAAAGGCCCATTGATTACTTTTTTTATACCGGCATTTTCGAATGCAGGAAAATGTTCAAAACCGACTTCAAGTGATGGTGCTATGCGCTCCAAATCGGGTGGAAGCAGGTCCTGTCCGAAATCCCATGGTGTTTCTTTAGGTGACCATGGTTTGCAGGCTTTTTCATATGTTCCCATCAGCATTCCATTCTGTTCCTGACGAAGGTACAATTCACCATCAAAATCAACTACGTGTGGAATCTCTTGGCCATTTTGCTGATTAAAATCAATTACTTCCGGCAAGTCTTCAGTGATCAAATACATGTGTTCCATTGCCAGCACAGGCAGTTCAAGTCCGACCATTCTCCCCACTTCTCGTGCCCAGAGACCTCCCGCATTGACTACATGTTCTGATTGAATTTCGTGCCTTTCACCAGTACTATCTGAATCCATAAAAACCCGCCAGATGCCTTCCCGGTCAAGCTTAAGGTCAGTAACTCTTGAGTGTTGATATATTTCAGCACCCTGTTTTCTGGCTGCTTTGGCATAAGCCCATGTTGTTCCGTAGGGGTCCAAATGGCCTTCATACGTATTATGAAGCCCACCTACAAAATGTTCAGGGTTTATCAAAGGCATAATTTTTTTCGCTTCAGTGGGGCTGATTATTTCGGTTTCCATGCCCAGGTATCGACCCTTGGCATGAATGCTTTTCAGCCAGTCGAAACGTTCCTGAGTTGACGCCAGCAAGATACCACCTGTCATGTGCAGACCAATATCCTGTCCTGAAATTTCTGCAATTTCCTTGTAAAGATTTATGGTGTAGAGCTGCAGTTTTGCCACATTTGGATCACCGTTTATTGTGTGCATTCCGCCTGCTGCATGCCATGTGGAACCGCATGTCAATTCAGAACGCTCCAACAGCACCACGTCTTTCCAGCCCAGTTTGGTAAGGTGATACAAAACACTGCAGCCAACGACACCACCTCCGATTACTACTACTTGAAATTTCGATTTCATAAAGGATATTAGATTTAATCTAGCAAAAAGTTTAACGAGATTAAGGATGCGTCATGAATATTAATAAAAAAGGAATAAACACATTTTTCAAAATTACTCTCTGTTCATTCAGAGTTTTTTCTCTCAAAGAGTGTAATTCATAAAAACAGATTTTACTTAAATTATATTAATTAAAAAAGAATTGTGTTTTTATGCACTTAATAAGATTTGCTTATGTAATTAAGAAAATAATCAGAAGTGAAGAATCACATTACTAAACTTTGGCATGATTTGTTTTGCTCCCACAAAATAAAAATTTGTCAGGACTCAGGTTCCTCTGCAATTAGATCTGTTTAGATATGTGAAAAGTGAGGAGATAATTGAATTGAGGATTCAAATAATCAGGAAACAGAACAAATGAAATTTTAATTCTGATTTCACAAATTATTAAGGATATTATTCTCCCCGAATTGAACAGACGATAGTCACAGTACGGGGACTGTAAATGCCAAGTGATAACATTGTATATGTACTTTGGAGGATAGTATTGTAAATTCTCACCTCATACACACGACCTTGGGGACAAAGATCATTAACTTCATAATTTTTTTCTCCTATCAGCCCCCAAAACCAGAATGTTTCTTCATTTGTAATTACTGTTTTTGACGGGAATTCTGAAGGATAACGCACCTGGACTTTACAGCCGGAAATGACTAGGAGAAATAATAATACAAAGATGAAAAAACGGAACTGTGTGCAAATCATCTCAGTAATTTTCCTGTCTGTTTTTTCAGGGTGATTTAACAAAATTATTCGGCTGTGCCTGAAAATGAATAGTCCAATAAAGTATTTCCGGAATAAAGGAATTTAGCAGAAAAACATCCGGGATTAAATATTTTCGGGGTAAAGATTCGGTCTCCCTCCCATGTTGCAAGCTCAGTCAGAGTGTTTTTAGGAACCCATTCCAGCCTACCTTCAGGACAGTTTTCTGAGAGAGTTCCGGAAAAACTGTTTGAGTAAAATACAAAAACATGCCATTCATCACCAAATGGTGAGTCTCCATCATCAGGGAAAGAGAGAACAGCCCGAAGTTCATGGTCCTTAATTTGCAGACCAGTTTCTTCCAGCATTTCCCTAATTGCGGTTTCATAAGGAGCTTCGTTTGGTTCAACTTTACCGCCTGGAGCTAACCAGAGCCCCTGATGTTCATCTTTCTTATTGCGGTGAATCATCAGGACTTGTTCTTCATTATTTTCAAGATAAACAAGAACTCCTAATTTCACTTTTTAATTTAATATTATAATGTCTCAGTCGAAAAATGAATTGAATACTATCTTGAAACGGATCTCGGATGAGCAGGATAAAAAAATGAACTTGTTTGAAACCGATGAAGTTCAGGTACTGCCATTCGAACTGGGCCACCAAGCGCCTGTTATTCGAGGTCGGATGCCGGGACTGGAAGCCGTTTATGACCGCTTTGCACGAAATTTTGGACAAACATTTTCACATCACGTAAGACGCCCTGTTACAATCACAAGGCGTGCAACAGAGTTAGTCAGTTTCCGTGATTATCTTGAAGCCATTTCAGCACCTGCTTCAATGACTATATTTGGAATGAACCCTCTGCAAGGTCACTCCCTATTTGTATTTGAGCATCATCTGGTACACATCCTGATCGATTTGTTATTTGGAGGGAATGGCTGGTTTGAAAATCCACCTCCGAAACGAGAATTTACTGGAATTGAAATCAGGATGCTTACCAAAGTTGTGTACGGTGCACTAGATGATCTGGGAAAAGCCTGGAAAAGCCTGACTCCGCTGGAACCATTTTTTGAGAGAATTGAAATTAATCCAAAATTTACGGCCATTGTTCCTCCAGAGGAAGTTGTGGCAAGCACTACATTTGATGTTGAGATCAATCGTGTCCCGTATACAATGAGTTTTTGTCTTCCTTATGCAATGCTTGATCCGGTAAGGACTCGGATCGAAGCTGGAAAATCTAGTTATGATGAGGAGGTCAATGCCATCAATGTAAGTCGTCTTGAGGAAAATCTGCGTAACTCAAAAGTAGGCGTCAAGGTTGCTCTCGGTGAAGCCCGCATGACCCTGAGGCATTTCTTAAGTTTGCAATCAGGTGACCGTATACTACTTGATCAGGATCAGGACAAACCTTTAAAGGTCCTGGTTCAGGAAAAGCTTAAATTTTATGCCACTCAAGGTGCTTACAAGGGTAAAAATGCGGTTCAGATAACCGAACTGATTAACCCTCCTCAGAGATTCACCGATTTGCTGGACCAAGTGCCTGAAGAATCTGTTCAGGATTCCTGAACAGATCGTTACTTGTTAACGCGACTTCGTAAATCCTTGCCTGTCCGGAACACAGGTAGCTGTTTTTGATTAACTTCAACTGTTTCTCCGGTTTTAGGATTCCTTCCTGTGTAGCCTTTATATTTTTTCAGATTAAAAGAACCAAACCCACGGATTTCAACTTTATCATTGACTTTGAGTGCATATTTTATGCGGTCAAAAAATATACGTACTGTCTTGTCCGTTAATTTAGGGCTATACCCTGTGCGTTCAGCTAATTCTTCTATTAATTCTGACTTGTTCATAATTCGTTTTATATGAAATTAGAGTTTGAGAAAATTTTTCAGTACAATGTTGTTTTAACGGTACCTTTTATATTATGAAATCAAACAGGGTTATGTAAAGTTATGTTAAAAGGAAAAAATTACAAGTGATTCATGAATTTTTTTTAAATTTCCTGAATTTGCAGTTCCCGCCTGTAATGATCGAAAAGTGTTGATTTAGAAAGCATTCCTAAAAACTTGTCTCCTTCTACCACCGGTAAAGACCAGGCTTTGGAGGTTTCAAACTTGTTCAGTGCTGAGTTTATCGGCTCATTCATATTTATTGCAGGCAGGGTACGCATGACTGAACCCATTGTGACGAGATCATATAAACTTGTGTCGAAAAGATGAGGACGCATGTCATCCAGAAATACAACACCTACACATTGCTGCTTATTGTTCAGGACAGGAAAATAGTTTCGATGTGCTTTCTTAAATTCGTCAACGAAATCTCTCAACAGTAAATCTTCACGAATCGTAATGAAATCTTTGTCCAAAATATCCACAATGTTCAGATGGTGCAGTAAGTATCTATCAGTTCCACGCCTGAACAAACTTCCCTGTTTAATTAACGGTTGAGTATAAACAGAGCCTTTTTCAAAAAACGAACTTACAACCATGGCACTGCTTGCAGTCAGCATAAGTGGCAATATCATAGAATATCCTCGTGTTGATTCCATAACCAGGAATATTCCGGTTAGCGGACCATGCATTACCCCTGCGACCATTCCAGCCATACCTGCTAAAGCAAATGCGGCATCCTCTGCAACTCCATCCAGCGGAAGTAAATGAAGAAACATTCCAAAAGCTAATCCAACTCCACTTCCAATCACAAGGCTTGGTGCAAACACTCCTCCTATGCCGCCACTTCCCAGGGTGATGCCGCAAGCAAGAAACTTTATCAGCACAAAAAGCAGTACAAAGCCCAGTTCAGGTCTTATGTTGTTTGTCAAAAATGATTGTGTGACTTCATATCCTTCAGACAATACTTCGGGCATAAAAAATCCCATTGCACCAACTGTTAAACCGCCTATTGCAGCTCGTATCCAGAAAGTTTCAGAAATCTTGGAAAATATTTTTTCCCATAACTGCAGGCTCCTTGCAAACAATATTGAGATCACACCTGTTAATGCTCCAAGAACAAAACAGGCAAGTAAGGAAGTTATGGAAAATCCGGCAATTTCTTGATAAAAGGCGATTTTGTTTCCCATGATAAAGCGGCTGATTTCTGTAGCGGAAACAGCAGCAATGATAGTTGGCAGAATAGTCAAATATGTCCATTCTCCTATAATTATTTCCAATGAAAAAATTAAACCCGTAAGCGGAGCATTAAAAATACCTGCAACTGCGCCTGCAGCCCCATACCCTACAAGAAGCTTTTTGTGACGTTCGTTCATTTCCATCCAGCGACCAAGTGCTGAGCCAACAGCCCCACCAATGGATACTATAGGACCTTCCAGACCAGTTGATCCACCAGTGCCTACAGTAAGCAAACTGCCGATAAATCGGGAATGGATCATACGCCTTCTCAAAATTTCTGAGCCCAATGCCATAGCCTTTATAACATCTGAAACACCATGAGCTGCAGAATCACGTATAAGCGAGCGCACCAGATAAACGGCAATACCTGCTCCCAGAGCAGGTATAAAAATGCTGCTCCAACCCAATTCTAATTCTGTGATGTAATGTCTTAGCGTATGTACACTCCAGTTAAGTCCAACTGCAAAAACCCCACAGATAAGTCCAATTACAAGAGATGCGGTCATCATTACAATAGATTCTCGCGCGGACACTGCTTGAAATCTTGAAAGAAGATCAGAATCAGAACCTGCAAAGCTTCGTGAAAGGAAGAGCCTAAGTTGTTTCTGCCAGTGTTTTTTCAAATTGAGCAACTAAAATTTCTAATGAAGGTGAGCGGTTGAGCATGTCATTAACGCTTGAATTTCCAAGCAATCGAACCAGTTGGGAGAGAAGTTGAAGATGATGAACAGAATCTGTACTCAAAAGCACAAAAACTACTGTTACGGGCAGACCATCCGGTGCGTTGAAATCCAGTGGGGAATGCAAATAAAAAGTGCCCACAACAGATTGATTAATTTGCTGTCCCAGAGGAGTTTTTGGATGAGGTATGGCAAAACCTTTGCCAATTCCCGTTGAAGAAATTTTCTCTCTTTGGAGCAATTGTTCTGTTAAACAAACTTTAACTGATTGAGGCAGATCCATTCTCGACGAAACTTCTTGGAATAAAATTTCGATAGATGCAGAGGGAACATCATGAAACACTTTGCCTGTCTTAAGAGCTTCTATTAGCTGGAACTTGGAGGGTTTAACTTCCTTTTTGTTCTTTTGCCTTTCAAGAAAATGTTCATGTATATGAATATGCTTTGATTCAGCCCAGGAAAAAAGAGTGGACTGCTTGAAGTAATATTTCCCGCTACGGACAACACATGGAATATCACCCTGTCGAATCCATCGATAAATGGTTGCCTCCGGAACATGCAGTAATTGAACTACATCAGAAACCAACAACCATTTAGCCATAACTAACTCAAAAAACCTGAAAATATTTCAATTATTCAAATGACTAGTTTAACAATAATTGTTAGCTTTGTGAATAATTACTCACTGAAATAGTAAATATTTGATTAAAATTTAGTTACACCATGATGATTTATATGTTTGTGTTAAATGCTGTGATTATAAACATTATTGCAGTGCTGAAAAACAAATTGCCAAAAAAAATTAAATACATTAGTATTTAGTATGTTTCTGAAATTCATGCAGAATTATTATCTTTAAAAAAGTCTTCATATGGCTGGGGGTGCGCAATCAATAATTTCGAACCGTGTCAGATCCTAGCGGAAGCAGCACTAAGATTTTGGAGATGTGCCGCATTCCTCAGCCTCTCCTCTTAAAACAGGATCCCAATAATGTCTTATGTAGTACTGGCACGTAAGCTGCGACCAGCCTGCTTTGGTGATCTGATTGGACAGGAAACTGCGGCCCAAACTTTGCGAAACGCTGTTATTTCCGACAGAGTTGCACATGCCTTTTTGTTTTCAGGATCACGAGGAGTTGGAAAAACAAGTGCTGCAAGGATATTGACAAGGGCACTAAACTGCTTGAATCCTGACAATGGGGACCCTTGTAACACTTGTGAAAACTGCCATGAAATAAATCAGAATGCATCACCAGATGTATATGAAATTGATGCTGCGTCCAACCGTGGCATAGAGAATATCAGGGAGCTTCGTGAAAATGTGAATTATGTGCCTGCCAGATGTCGTTACAAAGTATACATTATTGACGAGGCACACATGTTGACACTTGAGTCTTTTAACGCGCTTTTGAAAACTCTGGAAGAACCACCTTCCCATGTTAAATTTATCTTTGCTACCACTGATCCATACAAGATTCCTCCAACTATTATTTCTCGTTGTCAGCGCTATGACTTTTTAAGAATACCCATAAAAAAAATGGCAGATTTCCTGGAGACAGTTGTTGCAAAAGAAAATCTTGAAATCACACGACAGGCCTTGGAAATGATCGCACGGAATTCTGTTGGTGGAATGAGGGATGCGCTTACTTCAATCGATCAAATTCTCAGTTTCACAGACACTTCTGCAACTGACCAGAAAGTAGCACAAATTCTAGGAATTTTAGATAGAGAATCACGTTTTGCCTTCATAGAGGCAATCCTCAAAAAAAATGCGGCAGAGGCGCTCCAATTTTTTCAAAAACTTCAGGAACACGGACACGATGTTCATGATATTTTGTCAGATTTATTACAGACTGTTAAAACTGTTTCAATTGTGCAAACTCTCGGAAAAAATACGGCGTTGTTTCAGGAACTTTCTTACGATGATCTGGAAGCCTTTGAGTCCTTGGGAAAATTAGCAGGCACTGATGAGTTGCAACAGATATTTCACGTGTTGCTTGATCTTGAAGAACAGATGAAACTGAGCGCACATGCCAAAATCTGCTTTGAAATGGCGATTCTTCAAATTTCGTCAGTTGAACCTTTAATTGGAATACCTGAGATGATCAGTGAGATTAAAAATATCCGCGGAGTAAAGTCTGATTCAGATATGCTGGTTAAACAGCCCGAAACAGATAAAAAATCATCTGAAGAAAAAGGGTCAAAAGAGTCTGAACCAGAATTATTTAAACAACAGTCAGCATTAGACATGTCAGTTGAACAAAAACCTCCAGTGGATGCATCCGTGATCAAGAACATTTTGCAGCCAGAAAAAAAAGGACTTCCAGATGAAAAACTGGAGGGAAAAGATATAGACGTTCCTGAACCTCAGATTCAGGGAATGCATGGTTACAGCGAGGAAAAATCGAATGTTTCAGATTTAGATGAACAAAAAGTTCATTTAGAAGAATCTGAGGTACTGCAAGGAGATAATTCTTATGAAGATAAATTGAGACATGAAGTACAAGTTGAAAATCAGAATTTTGTTTCAGGTGCTGATGAATTCCGACATCTGGAAAATAAACAAAAAAATGAAATCCTGCCTGAAAAACCTCCGGAAGAGTGGTGCAAATTTTCGGAAGAGATTAAAAAAAGTTCCTCAAAACTTGCCAGCATAGTCAGGAATGCTGTGCCCCAAAGTTTGGATGGCCCAGATCTAAAACTGGTATTCAAAAGTGGTAATTACGCTACTATGCTGACGCAGGAAAGCATAAAATTATTGGAGAATATTGCTTCAGAATTTTCTGGTCACTCTGTCAAGTTGATCTGTGAAGATTCAAACGTTGCAACATCGCAGAAAACAATTGCCGAATATGATCAGCTACTTATTGAGCAGGAAAAAGAACTGAAGCGGAAGAAGGCGAAGGAATTTCCTTTGGTTAAAGATATTCTCTCAGTATTTAAGAACAGTAAAATTACAAGTATAGAACTGTCAGACGCATAAAGGAGTCATGATCTTATACTTGATCACAATACATGATTTATTAACGGGAGTCAGAAATGATTGATATGAATGAAATTATGAAAAAGGCCCAGGAACTTTCTGAAAACATGAAACAGCAACAGGAGGAATTGGCAAAACAGACTTTTACAGTTTCAGTTGGTGGCGAAATGGTGAAGATGACTTTCAATGGGAAGCAGGAAGCAAAAAGTATCGAAATTGATCCGGAGGTTGTTGACGCGGATGACATTGAAACTCTTCAGGATCTGATTCTTTCTGCAGTCAATGAAGGGTTGAGGAAAAGTCAGCAAAACATGCAGAATTCCCTTGGTCAGCAAATAGGTAAAATGACTGGAGGTATGGATTTATCAAGTTTACTGAATCCTAAGTCATAGCGATTTAGAATTAAAAATGCGAACCTGGCGCCTGATTAAAGACATTCCTCGCTCCGGAAGTTTTAACATGGCGGCTGATCAGGGGTTATTGGATAAATGCAGAGATGATGCAGCCCCTGGTTTCAGACTTTACGATTGGGAATGCCCGACGTTATCACTTGGCA